>JADGIB010000259.1 GCA_019683665.1 Solirubrobacteraceae bacterium | reverse complement strand
ACCCGCGCCCACCCCTCGATCGCATACCGGCCGATCAGCCCCGCGTGGTAGCTCGTCCCGCAGGCCACGACGACGATCCGCCGCGCGCCGGCCAGCAGCGACTCGTCGAGCGCGCCCTCCTCGTCGAGGTCGACGCTGTCGCCGGACGCGGTGCGGTCGAAGATCGTGTCGGCCAGCGCGTCGGCCTGCTCGTGCATCTCCTTGAGCATGAACGTCTCGAACCCGCCCTTCTCGGCGGTGTCCTCGTCCCACTCGACGTGGTCGATGCCGCGCTCGACCGGGGTGCCGTCCGGGCGCAGGATCCGGACGTCGTCGCGGCGCAGGACGACGATCTCGTCGTTCTCGACGTACTGGACGTCGCGCGTGTAGGCCATGAACGCCGGCACGGCGGAGGCGATGAACTGCTCGCCGTCGCCGCGGCCGACGATGAGCGGGCACTCCTTGCGCGCGCCGACGAGCGTCTCGGGGTCGTCGAGGGACATCGCCACGAACGCGAAGTGGCCCTCGAGGTCGGCGTAGGCGCGGCGGACCGCCTCGGCGAGGTCGCCGTCGAGGTGGATGGCGATGAGGTGGGCGATGACCTCGGCGTCGGTCTCCGACGTGAAGACGGCTCCGTCGGCGATCAGGCGCTCCTTCAGCGTCATGTAGTTCTCGACGATGCCGTTGACGACGACGTGGACGCGCTCGTTCGTGTCGAAGTGCGGGTGGGCGTTCTCCTCGCTGACGCGGCCGTGGGTCGCCCAGCGGGTGTGGCCGATGCCGGTCGTCGCCGGACGCGTGGCGAGCGCGACGCCCGCGTGCTCGGCCCGGGCCCGGAGCGCCTCGTCGAGCGCGCTGAGGTTGCCCACGGCGCGCACCGACTCGAACGCGTCCCCGGCGATCACCGAGATGCCGGCCGAGTCGTACCCGCGGTACTCCAGCCTTCTCAGGCCGGCCAGCAGCACGTCCTGGACGTGGCGCCGGCCGACGTATCCGACGATCCCGCACATGGCAGGTGACGGTAGCGCCTCAGGCGGCTCGGGCGGCGGCGGTCACGACCGCTACGAGGCGCTCGCAGGCCTCGTCGGCCTCCTGCGCCGTCGGCGCCTCGACCATGACGCGCACGAGCGGCTCGGTGCCGCTGGGGCGCAGCAGGACGCGGCCGCGCCCCTCCAGCGCCGCGGACTCGCGCTCGACGGCGGCGGCGACGTCGGGGTGCTCCATCGTCGCCCGGCGGTCGGCGACGCGGACGTTGACGAGCTTCTGCGGCAGCTTCTCCATCGCGCGGCGGTCGGCGAGGTCGCCGCCGCCGAGCGCCTCGAGCGTCAGCAGCGCGCTGGCGATCCCGTCGCCCGACGGGCAGAACGCCATGTCGATGATGTGGCCGGACTGCTCGCCGCCGAGGCGCCAGCCGCGGGCGCGCAGCTCCTCGAGGACGTAGCGGTCGCCGACCTTCGTCGTCGCGACCTCGACGCCGGCGGCGGTCATCGCGGCGTGGAAGCCGTAGTTCGTCATGACCGTCATCGCGACGCCCTCGACCTTCAGGTGGAGGGCGGCGAGCGCGACGAGCTCGTCGCCGTCGACGACGGCGCCGCGGCGGTCGACGGCGAGGACGCGGTCGCCGTCGCCGTCGAAGGCGAAGCCGACGTCGAAGCCGCCCTCGGCGACCCGGCCGGCGAGCGCCTCGACGTGCGTGGAGCCGCAGCCGGCGTTGATGTTGCGGCCGTCGGGCTCGGCGGCGACGGTCGTCACGTCGGCGCCGAGGCGGCAGAAGATCTCGGGCGCGACCGCGAACGTCGCGCCGTTGGCGCAGTCGAGCAGGACGCGCAGGCCGGAGAGGTCGAGCCCGTCGAAGCGGACGGCGAGCTCGCGCAGGTAGTCCTCCTGGGTGCCGTGCAGGTCGTGGACCCGGCCGATGCGCTCGGCGGGGCCGACCCCGGCCTCCATGCGCCGCTCGATCTCCAGCTCGGCGTCGTCGGACAGCTTGAAGCCGTCCGGGCCGAAGAACTTGATCCCGTTGTCGGCGTACGGGTTGTGCGAGGCGCTGATGACCGCCGCCAGGTCGAAGCCGTAGCGGCGCACGAGCAGGGGCGCCGCCGGGGTCGGCAGCACCCCGCCCAGCAGGGCGTCGCCGCCGGCGGCCGTGATGCCGGCCGCCAGCGCCGCCTGGAGCATCTGGCCGGACTCGCGCGTGTCGCGGATGACGAGGACGCGCGGGGCGTCCCCGGACGCGGGCGCGGGCAGTCCGGCGGTCGCGGCCCGGCCGAGGCTGAGCGCGAGGTCGGGGGTGAGGAACGTCCCGACCTCGCCACGGACCCCGTCCGTGCCGAACAGCTTGCGGGCCATGTTCCGCGGCTCCCGGCCGGAGACGGCTAGCGCTTGGAGAACTGCGGCCGCTTGCGCGCCTTCTTGAGGCCGGCCTTCTTGCGCTCCTTGGCGCGCGAGTCGCGCGTGAGGAAGCCGCGGCGCTTCAGCTCGCCGCGCAGGTTCGGGTCGGCCTCCAGCAGCGCGCGCGAGATGCCGTGGCGCAGGGCGCCGGCCTGGGCCGAGACGCCGCCGCCCGTCATCGTCGCGATGACGTCCATGCGGTCCTCGTACCCGACGGCCTCGAGCGGCTGGCGGATGTTCTTCTGCAGCGTGACCCGCGGGAAGTACTCGTCGAGGGTCTTGCCGTTGATCGTGTACTGGCCGGTTCCAGGCTTGAGGATGACGCGGGCGATCGCGGTCTTGCGCTTGCCGGTGGCCGTGTAGCGGGCGCTCGCCCCCAGGTCGATCGTCGCGGCGACGGGCTGGTCGTCGACCTCCTCGTCCTCGGCGGCCGCCTCGGCGGCGGCCTCCTCCTCGGCCTCGGCCTCGGAGCGGGCGAGCGGGTCGACGCCCTCGGGGACGATGTCGGGCTGGAGGTCCATGCCCGGGATCGCCGGCTTCTCGCGCGGCGCGGGCTCCTCCTCCTCGTCCTCCTCGACGTCGGCCTCGGCCTGGGGCGCGTCCGTCTCGGCCTCCGCGGCGGGCGCCTCGGCCTCGGCGGCGGGCTGCTCGACGGGCGCGGCCTCCTCGGCCGGCGAAGTCTCCTCGGCGGCGGCCTCGGCCTGCGGGGCCTCGGGCTCGTCGCGCTGCTCGTCCTGCGGGGTGGCGTCGTCGGCCATTGCCTTACGCGATCTCCATGGGTTGCGGCTTCTGGGCGGCGTGCGGATGGTCCGGGCCGGCGTACACCTTCAGCTTCGTGAGCTGCTTCCGAGCGAGGCGGTTGCGGGGCATCATGCCCTTCACGGCGAGGCGGATGACCTCCTCGGGCCGACGCTCCAGCATCTCCTCGAGCGTGCGGCTCTTGAGGCCGCCGGGGTACCCGGAGTGGCGGTAGTAGCGCTTCTCGGAGCGCTTGTTGCCCGTCACCTGGATCTTCTCGGCGTTCACGACCACGACGAAGTCGCCCGTGTCGCAATGCGGGGTGTACTCGGGCTTGCGCTTGCCGCGCAGGGCGTCGGCGATCTGAGTGGCCAGCCGCCCGAGGGTCTGGCCGGCCGCGTCGACGACGAGCCAGTTGCGCTCGGCGGTCGCGGGGGTGGCAACGTAAGTCTTGGTCATGGCAGCGAGAGGGCCGCGTCAGGGCGCGGCCGGGGACAGAGGATAGGCAATCCGCGAAGTCAGCGGATTCTGCGGCCGGCGACGTGGCAGTCGCTCCGGCGGCCCGTATATGGTGCCACACCGTCAGACCCTGCCGAATCCGCGCCCGCCGTTCCGCCGGCGGCGCGTGGAACGGGGGACCCACATGGGGCCGGCCGACCACCGGCCCCGGGGGCGAATCCGGCGTCCGGCGCCGGTAGCGCGGTCCTTGCCGCGCGAGCCCGTCAGCTCACCCCGTAGGCCCGACGCAAGGAGTAGGTCAGCGGTGAAGAAGAGCGTGCTCCGGCACGAGCGAACCCGGACGATCACGATCGGCCTCGCGGCGCTGTGCGCGTCCGCGGGCGCCGCGGCCGGCGCCGGCTCGGCCCACGGCCAGGTGAAGGCCGGCGGCGCCGGCGCGGGCGGCGCGACCGCCGCCCCCGCCCCCGCGATCTCGGCCGTCGCGTGCCGCTCCGGATGCGTCGCGCTCGACGCGGTCGAGCCGGGCGCGACGCTGCGCGTGAAGGGCACGAACCTCGGCGCGGTCGAGGAGGTCGTCTTCCTCGGCGGCCCCGGCGAGGCCGACGACGTCGCCGCCCGGGCCACCCGCGTGCGCGGCACGAGCGTCGACGTCGTCGTCCCGTTGGGCGCCGCCGACGGGCCGCTCGCCGTCCAGGGCGGCGACGCCCCCGCCTCGGCCCCCAGCCGCGACCAGGTCCGCATCGGCGCCGCCGCCGAGGAGGAGGCCGTCACCGGCCCGTCGACCGCGCGCGTCGTCGCCGACACCGCCGCCTCGGCCACGCTGGAGGCGCGCGTCACGTCCAGGACCGTCTACTACGCGGGCGCCACCCCGGCGACGCTGCGCGTCCGCGTGAAGGCGCCGGCCCCGACCGCGCTGTCGGTCGCGCTCGTGCGGGTCTCCGACGGCGCGATCGTGCGGCGCTGGTCGACCCCGCCGGTGGCGCCGGGCGCCGAGCAGGCGGTCCTGTGGAACGGCAGGGTCGGCAGGCAGGTCCCGTCCCGGCGCGAGCGGTTCCAGTTCCAGGTGTGGACGGCGGCGGCCGCGCCCGCGGCCGCCGGCGCCCCGACCGCGAGCGCGGCGCAGGCGGCGCCGGCCCCGGAGGTCGCCGAGACCGTCGAGCTGCGCCCGTACGCGTTCCCGATCGACGGCCCGCACCGCTACGGCGAGGGCGCCGCCCGCTTCGGCGGCGGCCGCGGGCACGAGGGCCAGGACGTGTTCGCCGAGTGCGGGACGCCGATCGTCGCCGCCCGCGGCGGCGCCGTGCAGTTCAAGGGCACCCACGCCCGCGCCGGCAACTACCTCGTCATCGACGGCGACGGGACCGGCCGCGACTTCGCCTACATGCACCTGCAGGCGCCGGCGCTGCCCGACAAGGGCGACCGCGTCGAGACCGGCGAGGTGATCGGCTACGTCGGCGACACCGGCGCCGCCAGCGGCTGCCACCTGCACTTCGAGATCTGGTCGGCCCCCGGCTGGTACGAGGGCGGGCGCCCGATCGACCCGCTGCCGTCGCTGAAGAGCTGGGACCTGCCGGGCTCGGCGTCGCGCGCACGCGGCGCCTGAGCCGGCGGCATCGCCCGGCGCCGGGGCCGCGCGGGCGCGCCGCCCGGGTCCCCCGGCCGCCGGGCCGGAGCGGTCGCCGCGACGGCCGCCGCCGTCGTCCCCGGCG
>JADGIB010000258.1 GCA_019683665.1 Solirubrobacteraceae bacterium | reverse complement strand
CGCCGGGGGCGAGCTCGCGGACGGTCCCGGACTGGACGATGCGGGCGATCGGCAGCTCGGCGGCCTCCTGGGAGAAGCGCCGCCAGCGCGCGAACGCCTCGCCGAGGTCCTCGTCGCCGGTGGGCAGGAACGTGTTCGAGGCGACGACGGCGGCGAAGCGCTCGGGCTCGGCGGCGACGAGCCGCAGGCCGATCAGGCCGCCCCAGTCCTGGCAGAGGAGGATGACCCCGCGCAGGTCGAGCTGGTGGACGAGGTCGGTGAGCCAGGCGACGTGGCGGGCGTACGTGTGGTCGTCGCGGTCGGCGGGCTTGTCGGAGCGCCCGAAGCCGATGAGGTCGGGCACGACGACGCGCAGGTCGGTGACGCGCAGCGGGGCGACGACGCGGCGGTAGAGGAAGCCCCAGGTCGGCTCCCCGTGGAGGGCGAGGACGGGCCGGGCGTCGCGCGCCCCCTCGTCGACGTAGGCCATGCGCAGCGCCGGGCCTCCGTCGGCGCGGACCTCGGCGTACCGAGGCGCGTAGTGGAAGCCCGGGAGCGAGCTGAAGCGCTCCTCGGGCGTGCGCAGGATCTCCATGTGGGGAGAGTCCTAGCGTGGCGATGACAGGCTGTCAACAGGCCGGCGTCCGGCCGGGCCCGCCGGACGCCGCCGCCGCAGGGGCCGGTCAGCTGCCGCCGGCGACCGACGCGACGTACTCGGCGACCGCGTCGATCTCCTCGGGCGACAGCTGGCCGTCGAACGCCGGCATCCCGCCGCCGCCGTTCGTGACCATCCGGCGGACCTGGTCGACCGACGGCGTCAGCTCGTCGAGGTCCGGGCCGACGCGGCCGCTCGCGTCGGCGGCGGCGAGCGTGTGGCAGTTGCCGCAGCCCGCGTCGGCGAAGACGCGCGCGCCCTCCGCCTCGGCTCCGCCGCCCCCGGCGCCGGTGTCGGCCCCGCCGGTCGTCGCCGGGGCCGTGGCCGGGGCGGTCGCGCCGCCGGTCGCGGTCGAGGCGTCGCCGTCATCGCCGCCGCAGCCGACGAGCGCGGCCAGCGCCGCCACGGCGACGAGCGCGGTCAGACGACGGAGCCAGCGGTGCATGCGATCGACCTCCTCGACAGGGTCCCAGTACCACGTTTGCCCATTCTCCGCCCGGGGCCAACATTCCTCCGGGGGCGGCCGAGGCCCCCAGCCTAGGGTGGGGGCATGCACCTGCGCCTTCCGGCCGCGGCGGCCGCCGTGCTCGCCGCCGCCGGCCTCGCCGGGCCCGCCGCCGCCGGCGCGGCCCCCGTCACGACGTCCTCGCACATCACCCAGAACGGGATCGGGCCGCTGCGGATCGGCATGACGATCGACCAGGCCCAGCGGCGCACCGGCCAGGCGATCGACTACCAGCGCTTCGACGCGGCCAGCGACGCGTGCGGCATCGGGCGGCTGCTGCCGGCGAGCCTCGGGGTGACGATGCTCACGACCGACCGGCGGATCGCCGTCCTGTCGGTCTCGAGGCCCGGGATCTCGACCCGGCGCGGGATCGAGGTCGGCGACACCGTCCGCGACCTGCGCCGCGCGTACGGGGCGCGGCTGCGCTCGCGGGTCAACCGCTACGACCCGAGGCGGCGCGACCACGTCCTGCGCCTCGGCGACCGCGCGATGATCTTCTGGGCCGACCGCAGGGGCGTCATCGGCCAGATCGACGGCGGCCGCCGGCCCGAGATCGACTACGTCGAGGGCTGCGCGTAGCGGTCGCGCCGCCGGCCCAGCGGGGCGAAGCCGACGACCGCGAGCGCGAGCCCGCCGGCGACGCCGACGATCCCGACCGTGCGCACGCCGGCGGTCGCCGCGTCCCAGGCCGCGCCGGCCGCGGCGCGGGCCCGGTCCGTGCTCAGGCCGGTGCCGCCGCGGGCCGCGTCCTGCACGGCGGCGCGCCCGGCCGCGTGGCCGACGAGGACGAGCGCCGCGGTGACGGCCGCGGCCAGGCCGAAGGCGCCGAGGACGCCGCGCCGGTCGCGGGCGGCGGCGAGCGCGCCGGCCAGGGCGAAGCAGGCGAGCGCCGGCCCGACGACGGCGAGCGCGCGGACGAGGTCGGCGGCGCGGGCCGGGTCGACGGGGAGCGCGGCGCGGCGGATGTGGGCGATCCGCAGGCGGCCGGCGCCGTCCAGCTGCGCGGCCAGCCGCGGGGCGTCCGGCGCGAGCACGGCGGCGACGTCGACGTCGAGCGTCGCCTCCGGCTCGCCCCGGTGCAGGAGCGCGTCGTTGACGGCGACCGCCGACGCGGTCACCTGGCGCCGGAACGCCCGCCCGGCGACCGCCCGGCGCACGATCGCCCGCACGCGCGCCTCGGGGACGACCCCGGCCGGCAGGCGCGCGGTCACCTGGGCGACGATCTCCCGCTGCGCCGCGTCGCGGACGGCGTCGTCGTCGAGCGCGACCTCGGCCCGCTGCGCGAACCCGTCGGGGTCGACGACGGCGTCGCGCAGCCACCAGGCGCCCGCGCCGGCGACCGCGGCCAGGCCGGCGACGGCTGCGAGCAGGAGGGCGAGCGCCTGGCGGCCGCTCACGGCGCTACGGGGTGAACGCGTCGCGGTTGGCGGCGACCCAGTCGGCCAGCGGCGTCGGCTCCAGCCCGGTCAGCTCCCGGTGGGTGTCGGTCACGAGGTCGGCGTCGCCGCGCTTCCAGGCCCGGAAGTGGACGAGGACGCCGAGCTCCGCCGCCTCGGGCGTCATCCCCATGTCGTCGACGAGGAGGTCGCGGAACGCGTCCTCGGGCATGTCGACGTAGCGGATCTCGCGGCCGAGGACGTCGCTCATGATCGCGGCGACCTCGCCGAGCGACAGCGACTGCGGCCCGGTGATCCGGTGGTTCGCCCCGTCGGGCGCGCCGTCGACGAGAACCGCGGCGGCGGCGCGGGCGACGTCGTCGGCGGCGACGTGGCCGACCTTCCCGTCCCCGGCGCAGGCGTAGATCGCGCCCTGCCTGATCGCCTCGGCCTGGCTGAGCAGGCTCGTCTCCATGACCGAGCTCGGCGAGACCAGCGACCAGTGCAGGCCCGACGCGCGGATCGCGTCGATGCTCGCGCGGTGGAGGACGTCGAGCGCGTCGCCGCGGTGCTCGACGGCGCCGTAGAGCTTGACGATCCGCTCGACGCCGGCGTCCTGGGCGACGGCGAGGACGTTGCCCTCCCGCTCGCGGATGCGGTCGTCCATCGGCGACACGAGGAAGACGGTGTCGACGCCCTCCAGGGCGGGGCCGAGCGTCGCGGCGTCGTCCATGTCGCCGGTCACCGGCTCGGCGCCCAGCGCGGCGAGCCGCTCCGCGCCGCCGCGGTGGACGAGCGCGCGGACCGGCACGTCGCGCTCGCGCAGCTTCTCGACGACGCGCCCGCCGAACATGCCCGTCGCACCCGTCACCAGGATCATCGAAGACCTCCCTCTGCCATGTGGGGCGCGAATCATGACGGCGCGCGCTCAGAGGCGCACGCGCCGGGCGCGGAGCGCCTCGTAGGCGGGCCGGCAGGCGGCGGTGACCGCGGCGTCGTGCGGGGAGAGCGAGATCTCGCGCGGGCGCCACGGCTGGAAGCCGGTCGAGCGCCAGACCGCCGCGTACCAGTGCGGGGCCCAGACGCCGTCGGTGTCGCGCGGGCCGGGCGGCCAGGAGAGCATCCGCTCGGTGAAGGGGATGCCGAGCCAGTCGCACAGCCAGCGCAGGTGGGCCTCCGGGTCGCGCAGCACGTCGCGGGCGTCGAGGACCGGGGCGGGGGCACCGTGCGCGTCCCAGTACTCGGCCAGCCACGCCTGCTGGAGCAGGCCGATGTCGGGCGGCTCGCACGTCTCGCGGGAGCGGACGTAGGAGGCGACGACCTCGTCGGGGTCGCGGATGAGCAGCACGTTGCGGACGCGCAGCGTCCAGGAGATGTCGAGCGCCTCGGAGACGTGGTGGCTCATGTGCTTGGCGTAGTGGACGCGGCGCCCGGGCGGCAGCGGGTCCGACAGGCGGGCGACGGCCTCGTCGTGGTCGGTCGGCTGGGAGGCGAGGACGGCCTCGCGCGCCGGGTGGTCGAGGCCGGTGCGGGCCAGGTAGGCGGCGTAGAGCGGCTCGTCGACGACGACGGTGTCGGGGCGGTTCTCCCAGGCCCGCATCATCGCGGTCGAGATGTTGCGCGGCCCCGACCACATGGCCACGCGGACCTCGCCGCTCACGGCGCCCGCCGCCCGGCGACGTCGGCGTCGACCAGGTCGCGGTAGAGGGCCTGCAGGCGCTCGGTCAGCGGGCCGCGGCGGCCGTCGCCGATCGGGCGGCCGTCGACCGCCCGCACCGGGACGACCCCGGCGAACGTGCCGGTGACGAACGCCTCGCGCGCCGAGTAGACGTCGGTGAGGCTGAACGTCGTCTCGCGCGCCGGGATGCCGTGCTCGCGGCAGAGCGCGAGGACGTTGGCCCGGGTGATCCCGCCGAGCGTGAAGCGCCCGTCCGAGGTCCACACCTCCGGCTCGGCGGGCGGGCCGGCGACGATGAAGACGTGCGTGCTGTTGCACGTCGCCACGAAGCCGTGCGGGTCGAGCATGAGCGCCTCGTCGGCGCCGGCGGTGTAGGCCTGGATGCAGGCGGCGATGTCGTTGAGCTTGCTGTGCGCGTTGAGCTTCGGGTCGAGCGTGTCGGGAGTGGCGCGGCGCACGTGGGTGGTGAAGAGCGTGATGCCGTGCTCGAGCGTCGACGGCAGCGGCTCCTTGTGCTCGGCGATGATGACGACGGTCGCGGGGCCGACGGTGACGCGCGGGTCCTGGTAGGGGGTGCGCTTGACGCCGCGGGTGACCATGAGGCGGACGTGGACGCCGTCGGTCATGCCGTTCGCGCGCAGCGTCTCGTAGATCGCCCGGGTCAACTCCTCGCGGGTGAGGCCGATGTCGAGCAGGATCGCCTTCGCGCCCTGCTCGAGGCGGTCGAGGTGGCGCTCGAGGAAGGCGGGGTGGCCGCGGCGCACGCGCAGCCCCTCCCAGACGCCGTCGCCGAGGACGAAGCCGGAGTCGAAGACGGAGACGACCGCCCGCTCGCGCGGGACGAGCTCGCCGTTGACCCAGACGAGGATGCGGTCGTTGCGGGGGTCGTCGTCGAAGTCGTGGGTGCCGTGCGCCATGGCCCGGCAGCCTACGTCCGGTCCGGGTCGCGGCGGCGCGACCCCGGTCCCCGCGCGCCGTTGTCGGATCGCGGTCGCCATGCGGACGCCAGCCGACAACGGCGGCGGGGCGGCGCGGGCGGGGGGGGGGGGGGCCGCGGCCCCCCCCCCCCCCCCCCCCCCCCCCGCC
>JADGIB010000257.1 GCA_019683665.1 Solirubrobacteraceae bacterium | reverse complement strand
CCCCGCGCCGCGCCCCCCCCCCCCCCCGGGGGGGCTGCGGCGCCGCGCCCGGGCCCCCGCGGGGGCCCCCGCGCACCCCGGGGGCCCGGGCGCGGCCGGCGCCTAGCTAGCCGTCCTGCGCGGCGGCGGCCCGCACCGCCGCCTGGGCGGCCGCGACCCGCGCGATCGGCACCCGGAACGGCGAGCACGACACGTAGTCGATCCCACTGTGGTGGACGAAGTCGATGCTGTCGGGGTCGCCGCCGTGCTCGCCGCAGATCCCGAGCTTGAGCTGCGGGTTGCCCTGGCGGCCCAGCCACGCGCCCATCCGCACCATCTGGCCGACGCCCGGGAAGTCGAGCGTCTCGAACGGCGAGCGATCGAGGATCCCGGTGTCGAGGTAGCGGTCGAGGATCCGGCCCTCGATGTCGTCGCGGCTGAAGCCGATCCCCGTCTGCGTCAGGTCGTTCGTGCCGAAGCTGAAGAAGTCGGCGTGCGGGCTGATGTGGTCGGCCAGGAAGCAGGCGCGCGGCAGCTCGATCATCGTGCCCAGCGAGTAGTCGCGGCCGCGCTGCAGCCCCTCCTCGCCGGCGACGCGCTCGACGAGCTCGGACATGAGCTCCAGCTCGTGCTCGTAGGCGACGAGCGGGATCATGATCTCCAGGTGCGGCGCCGGCGAGACCGCCTTCGCCGCCCGGCAGATCGCCCGCACCTGCATCTCGTAGATCTCCGGGTGGAGGATCCCGAGGCGCACGCCGCGCGTGCCGAGCATCGGGTTGGCCTCCTGGAGCGCCTCGACGCGGGCGCGCTCGGGCGAGCCGGCCGGCAGGTCCTGCGGGTGGGGCAGGAACTCGTGCAGCGGCGGGTCGAGCAGCCGGATCGTGACCGGGCGGCCCTCCATCGCCGCGAACAGGCCCTCGAAGTCCGCCTGCTGGAGCGGCAGCAGCCGGCTCAGGCGCTCGCGGCGCTCGGCCTCGTCCTCGGCGAGGATCATGTCGGCCATGAGCGGCTGGCGGTCGCCGAGGAACATGTGCTCGGTGCGGCACAGGCCGATCCCCTCGGCGCCGAGCTCGCGGGCGCGGGCCGCGTCCTCGGGCGTGTCGGCGTTCGCGCGCACGCCGAGGCGGCGCAGCTCGTCGCACCACCCCAGCACGGTCTCGAAGCGCTCGTCGACCGTCGGCTCCACGAGCGGGACGTCGTCGGTCGTGATCGCGCCGGTCGTGCCGTCCAGGGCGATCCGGTCGCCCTCGCGCAGGACGACGTCGCCGACGCGGGCGGTGCGCGCCTGCAGGTCGATCTCGACGTCGCTGGCGCCGGTGACGGCGGGCACGCCCATGCCGCGGGCGACGAGCGCCGCGTGCGAGGCCTTCCCGCCCTCGGAGGTGAGGACGCCCTTGGCGGCGTGGAAGCCGGCGACGTCGTCGGCCTCGGTGAACGGGCGCACGAGGATGACGTCCTCGCCCGCCTGGGCGCGGGCGACCGCGTCGGCGGCGGTGAAGACGATCGCGCCCTTCGCCGCGCCCGGCGAGGCGGCGACGCCCCGCGCCAGGACCGCGTAGTCGGCCGTCGGGTCGAACGTCGGGTGCAGGAGCGCGTCGAGCTTGGCGGCGTCAATCGTGGCGATCGCCTCCGCCTTCGAGAGCAGGCCCTCCTCGACGGCGTCCACGGCGAAGCGGATCGCGGCCTGCGCCGGCCGCTTGGCGTTGCGCGTCTGCAGCATGTACAGACGCCCCTCCTCGACCGTGAACTCGCAGTCCTGCATGTCCTTGTAGTGCGCCTCGAGCGTGCGCAGGATCTCCATGAGCTGCGCGTGGACGTCGGGCAGCCACTCGCGCAGCTCGGCGATGTCGCGCGTGTTGCGCACGCCGGAGACGACGTCCTCGCCCTGGGCGTTGGGCAGGAAGTCGCCGGACGGCTCGGGGGCGCCGGTCACCTCGTCGCGGCTGAAGGCGACGCCGGAGCCGCTCGTCTCCCCCTTGTTGCCGAAGACCATCTGCTGGACGTTGACCGCGGTGCCCCAGTCGTCGGGGATGTGGTGGATGCGGCGGTAGGCGACGGCGCGCTCGCCCATCCACGAGTCGAACACGGCCCGGATCGCCTGCTCGAGCTGGACGCCCGGCTCCTGCGGGAAGTCGTAGAAGCCCTGGAAGGTCCGGGTCAGCTCGCGCAGCGCGTCGACGTCGAGCTCGGTGTCGAGCGTCACGCCGCGCTCGCGCTTGACCCGCGCGATCTCGTCCTCGAAGCGCTCGCCGGGGACGCCGCGCACGACGTTGCCGAACATCTGCACGAAGCGGCGGTAGGAGTCCCAGGCGAAGCGCTCGTTCGCCGTCTTCGCCGCCAGCCCCTCGATCGTCTCGTCGTTGAGGCCGAGGTTGAGGACCGTGTCCATCATGCCCGGCATCGACTCGCGCGCGCCGGAGCGCACGGAGACGAGCAGCGGGTCGGCGGCGTCGCCGAAGCGCTTGCCCGCCAGCGCCTCGAGGCGGCCCATCGCGTCGCGGACCTGGTCCATGAGCCCGTCGGGGAACCGGCCGTCGCGCAGGTAGGCGACGCAGGCCTCCGTTGTGATCGTGAACCCGGCCGGAACCCGCTCAGGGCCCAGCACCCGCGTCATCTCCGCGATGTTCGCGCCCTTGCCGCCGAGCAGCACGCGCATGTCGCGCGAACCGTCCTTGAAGTCCACGATCCAGCGTTGCATGCCGACGAAGCTACTCGCCCGCGGCGAACGACGGCGTCCCGGCCGGTCAGGGCACGGCCGCGCGCAGGCGGACGTGGGCGTGGTGCTCGGCCGTCTCGGCGATCGCGCGCTCGGCCTGGCGCAGGGCGCGGTCGGACGCCTGGGGCGCGTCGCGCAGCGGGCGGCCGAGCGCCTCGCTCATGAACGCGTGCGCCTCCTCGCTCAGCGGGAAGCCCGCCCCCTCGCAGGCGGTGCAGACGACGCCGCCCTCGGCGCCGGAGAACGCGCTGAGGTGCTCGCGCTCGCCGCAGCGCGCGCAGGCGGCGAGCTGCGGGGCCAGGCCGGCGGCGAGCAGGAGCTTGAGCCGGAACGCGAGCTGGTTGGCGTGGGTGGCGGCGCCCGGGTCGGCGTCGAGGAGGGCCAGCTCGTGGCAGAGCAGGTGGTAGACGGGCGGGTGCGGGTCGGCGGTCTCGAACAGCCGCGCGACCGCGTCGCAGGCGCGGGCGGCGGCGTCGAGCGAGGCGGCGCGCTCGCGCAGGCGCCGGTGCGGCGCGACGGTGTCGGCGGCGGTCACCGTCAGCAGCTCGCTGCGGCCCTCGTGGAGGACGAGCGCGACGCGCGTGAACGGCTCCAGGCGGCCGCCGAAGCGGCTGCGCGCGCGGCGCACGCCCTTGGCGATCGCGGCGATCCGCCCGCGGTGCTCGGTGTACAGGTGGAGGATGCGGTCCGCCTCGCCGTAGCGCAGCGAGCGCAGCACGACCGCCTCAGCCTTGACCTGGCCCGGGATCGCGCACCCCCCTCGCTACAGTTTGTGAAGTAATGAGCTCCGTCACCGTCTACACCACCGATCCCTGCCCCTTCTGCCTCCAGGCCAAGGCCCTGCTGACCAAGCGCGGCATCCCGTTCGAGGAGGTCAGCCTGGCCAAGGACCCGGCGGGACGGGCAGAGCTGATCGAGAAGACGGGGATGATGACGTTCCCGCAGGTCGTCATCGACGGACAGGTCGTCGGCGGCTTCAGCGAGCTGCGCGAGCTCGACCGCAGCGGCCGGCTCCTCGAGCTGGTCGACCGCGCCGCGTAGCACCCGGTCGAGGTCGCCCGGGCGGGGCGCCCGGTCCCCCGCAGGCTCCGCGCCGGAGGGCACGGATGCTCGCGCGGGCGGCTGCGGCCGCTCCGTGCTCACCTGCAGCTGCGACGGCGCGGTGACCGTCGGCCCGGGCGCCCCCCACGGATGGAGCGTCGCCCCCGCGCTCCGCCCGCGGGCCCGGGAGCGACCGCTCGGGTGACCCTCCGCGCTCAGGGCCGATCCCGAGTAGGCTTGCGCCCATGAGGGCACGGATGCTCGCGTGGCTGGCGGGCGCGATCGCCGTCCTGGCCGGGGCGCCCGCGGCGGCGCCGGCCGCGACCGCGTACGTGCTGACGTGCAGCTGCGCGGACGTCGTGGAGGTCATCGACACCGCGACCCGCTCGCACGCCGGCACGATCGGGGTCGGCTCCATGCCCCAGGCGATCGCCGTCACCCGCGACGGGCGCACCGCGTTCACGGCCAACGTGGGCGACGGGTCGATCTCGGTCATCGACGGCGCGACGCGCACGACCGCCCGCACGATCGCGCTCGGCGACGACCTCGCGCCGTTCGCCCTCGCCGTCTCCCCCGACGGGGCGACGCTCTGGGTGTTCGTCATCAACACCGACATCGCCGACGAGGAGCTCCTCGCCGTCGACGTCGCCAGCGGCGCGATCGTCGATCGCGCCACCGTGCCGTTCTTCGCCCCGGGCTTCGAGCAGATCGCGATCGCCCCGGCCGGCGATCGCCTCTACGCCGCCGTCACCCTGACCGGGCAGCTCCTGCGGTTCGACCTCACCCAGCCCGGCTTCCCGTCGGTCGACATCAGCCCCGCCGACCCGAACTTCCAGCCGAGCGGCGTGACGGTCGCCCCGAACGGCACCGTCTACGTCTCCGACGCCGGGAACGGGGCCAGCCCGCGGGTCTGGCGGCTGAACCCGGACGGCACGACGATCGACGCGCTCCCGCTGCCGGACCCCGGCGGCGGCGCGCCCGCGGGCGTCGCGCTCGACCCGGCCGGCGCGCGCGCCTGGGTCTCGGGCACGCCCGCCGACGAGGCCACCGAGATCGACACCGCGACGAAGGCGACCGCGGCGACGACCGGGGTCGGCGGGATGACGATGCCGGTCGCCGTCTCGCCCGACGGCGACGCGATCCTGCTCGGGGCGCTCGACGACCCGCTCGTCTACGTCGTCGACCCGCAGACCCGCGCCCGGGTCGCGGCGATCCCGGTCGCCGACACGCCGACGGCGATCGTCGTCGCGCCCACGCCGCCGCGGCCCGCGGCGGTCGGCGGCCGCCCGGTCGTGCGCTCGGTCAGCCCGGCCGAGGGCCCGGCGACCGGCGGCCAGGAGGTCCGCATCGAGGGCGCGAACTTCGCCACCGGGGTGCGCGTCCTCTTCGGCGACACCCCCGCCGCGACCGCGCGCGTCGTGGACTTCAACACCCTCGTCGCCACCACCCCGCCGGGCGCGGCCGGCCCGGTCCGCGTCCAGGTCGTCGCCCCGAGCGGCGCGCGCAGCACCGAGGACGTCGCCTACCGCTACGTCGAGGCGCCCGCCCCCGCCC
>JADGIB010000256.1 GCA_019683665.1 Solirubrobacteraceae bacterium | reverse complement strand
GCCCCGCCACCCGCCGGCGAGGTCCTCGACCCCGGCACTCCCGGGCGCGGCGAGCGCACCGGCATCCGCCTCGACGTCGCCCGGCCCGGGTGGCTCGTCGTGGGGGAGAGCTTCACGACCGGCTGGCGGGCGCGCTGCGACGGGCGCTCGCTCGGCGACCCGGTCCCGATGGACGGCTTCGCGGTCGGCTGGCCGGTCGAGCCCGGCTGCACGACCGTCGACGTCGTCTTCGCCGGCAACGGCCCGGTGCGCTGGTCGCTGCTGATCTCGGGCGTCGCCTCGCTGGCCCTGCTCGCCTACCTCGTCGTCGCGCTCGCGCGCCGCCGCGCGCCCGCCCCCGACCCGGACGCCGACGTCCCGCTGCCCGACCCGCCGGTCGCGCGGATGGCGCTGCGCCGCGCGCTCGCCTGGGGGGTGGCGGCCGCGCTCGTCGGCGGCTTCGTCTTCGCCCTGCGGGCCGGCGTCGTCATCGGGCCGCTCGTCGCGCTCGTCCTGTGGCGCGGCATCGGCGCCCGGGCGCTCGCGCTCGCCGCCGGCGGCCTGCTCGCCGTCGTCGTCCCCGTCCTCTACCTGGCGATCCCGGTTGAGGACAAGGGCGGGTTCAACACGAGCGCCCCGATGGATCGCATCGCCGCCCACTGGGTCGCCGTCGCGGCGATCGTCCTGCTCGCGCTCGCGCTCTACCGGACGCTGGCCGGCGCGAAGGCCGAGCGGGCGCGCAGCCCGAGGACGAGCACCCCGAGCGCGGCCGCGCACTGAAGCCCGAGGACGATCGCCGCGTACTCGACGACGCCGTACGTGTTCAGGCTCAGCAGGATCGGCTCGATGACCGCGACGACGCCGAGCACCCACAGGAAGCTCGTGCGGCCGAGCGCGAGCATGTACTGGACGGTCAGGTAGGCGACGGCGAGCAGCGTCATCGCCAGCCCGAGGACCGGCAGCGCGTCGGACGCCTGGGTGAGGTCGGCGCCGAAGGCGAGGCGCATGAGCGGCTCGGCGGCGAGCGCGAAGATGAGCAGCGCCGGGGTGGCGATGACGGCGAGCACGGCGAACGAGCGGCGCAGGACCGGGAGCGGGTCGAGGCCCGCGGCCGCGCGCCGGGTCGCCTCCGGCAGCAGGTGCAGGGCGATGCCGACCGCGACCCAGACGACGGCCTTCGCGGCGACCGCGGCCGCCGCGTAGGAGCCGGCGGTGTCGCCGCCGATCTGGCGCTTGACGACGATCACGTCGACGTTCTGCAGGAGCGCCAGGAGCGCGAGGCCGCCGATCGGCGCCCACGCGCCGGCCAGCAGCGAGCGCAGCGTGCGGGCGGTGCGGGCGTCCTCGGCCGAGCCGAGCCGCTTGTGGATGACCCAGCCCATCCACACCGCGGTCAGCGCGAACGCGAGCGGCGTGCCGAGGAACGCGCCGGTCACCTCGGCCCCGGCGAGGACGAGGACGAGGCCGCACAGCAGCCGCCCGAACGCCTCCATGACGAGCGACAGGCCGACCGGGCCGTAGGCGTGCATCCCCTGCAGCGCGCCGCGCTGGAGCGACAGCAACAGCCACAGGACGCCGGTCGGCAGGATCGCGGCGGCGGCGAGCGGGTGGTCGCGGACGCCGACGAGGCCGGCGAGCGCGTCCTGGAACAGGAGGCTGAGCGCGGTGACGACGACGAGCGCGATCAGGAGCTGGCGCACCCAGCCGTTCAGCGTCGCCGCCAGGCGGCGGCCGTCGCCGAGGTGGTGGAGCGCGGTCTCGCGGGCGGCCGCCACCTGGATCGCCTGGCCGCCGACCATGAGGATCAGGAACGTCGAGACGAGCGCGGCGAGCGAGCCGTAGCCGTCGGCCCCGAGCAGGCGGGTGAAGACGATCGTGAAGATCAGCTGGATGCCGTTCGACATCAGCGTCGCCGCCGCCAGCCCGCCGGCCTTCAGCGTCTCCGAGTCGCGCAGGCCGCGCCGCAGCGACACGCGCGGCTCCTGCGCCGCCCTGCGGAGCACCTCGAGGTTCGCGCGCGCCGTGTTCTCCCAGGTGAAGCCGCGGGCCCGCGCCTTCGCCGCCGCGCCCATCTCGTCGCGCCGCCGCGGGTCGGCGACGAGCTCGCGGACCTTCTCGGTCAGCTCCTCGGGCGTGTCGGCCAGGACGCCGGTCTCGCCGTCGACGACCGACTCGGCCAGCCCGCCGACGCGCAGCGCCGCCGACGGGGTGCCGCAGGCGGCCGCCTCCATGACGGTCAGGCACCAGCCCTCCGCCGACGACGCGGTCAGGTTCAGCCACGCCCGCCCGTAGAGCTCGGGCTTCATCTCCTCGGGGACGAACCCGTGCATCGTCACGCGGTCCTGGAGGCCGCGCTGCTCGATCTCGCGCTCGATCACCTCGCGCCAGTCGCCGGTGCCGGCGATCTCCAGCCGCGCGCCGGGGACGCCCTCGAGGACGTCGAGGGCGACCTCGATGCGCTTGTACTGCTTCAGGCGCCCGAGGTAGAGGAGCGTCGGCTCCTCGGCGCGCCGGCCCTCGTGGAACTGGTCGGGCTCGACGCCGAGGTAGGCGACGTGGATGAGCTTCGGGTCGATCCCGATCCGCTGGACGAGGTCGTCGTGGGCGGACTGCGAGATCGTCAGGACCTGGGTGCCCTTGTAGAGGAACCGCAGCGGCAGGTACTCGGCGAGGAACGCGGCGATCCGGCCGCGGCGGCCGAGCTCGGCGACGTAGTGGTCCTGGTGGACGTGGTGGACGAGCGCGACCCGCGGGCGCTTGAGGAACCACCACAGCGGGGTGAAGAACGCGATGCCGTTGATGACCTCGAGGACGACGTCCGCGTCGGCGCCGACGCCGCGGCGCACGGCGAGCGCGGCGCGCGGGAACACCGTCAGGCGGTTGCCCATCCGGTGGATCTCGAGGTTCGGCGCCGGCCGCTCCAGCTTCTCGGCCCCGGGGTAGTCGCCCGCGATGACCGTGACCCGGTGGCCCCACGCCAGCCAGCGGGTGACCTGCCCGTACAGGTTCGTGCCCGTCCCGCCGCCCTGGGGGTGCGTCCAGTCACGGTCGGTGAGCAGGAGGATGTGGAGCGGGCGATCGGGGCTCAACGCCGGGCGACGGTAGCGCAGGAACCCGTCGTCGCGCAGCGGCACAAGGCGGCGAAGCGGCGGGCGCCTTGGCTAAGGTCCCGTGCAATGCGCCTTGCACGACGCGTCGTCCCGCTGCTCCTGTGCGGCCTGCTCGCCGCGGCGCCCGCGACCGCGCCGGCCCAGGGCGGCGCCGGCGACGACCAGTACCGGGATCCGTTCGGCGGCACGAGCACCGGGCAGGCCGGTGGCTCGGGCGGCGGCTCCGACGGCACGCCGGGCGGCCGCGCCGGCCGCGGCGACCGCACCGGCGGCGACGCCGGCACGACGACCTCGACCGGCCCGGACGCGCCGGTCTCCAGCGACGGCGGCTCCGGCGGCGTGGCCGGCAGCAGCGACGCGCCGCCGCTGACCCGCGACCCGGGGCTCGGCTCGGCGGCCGAGACGGCGGGCGCCGTGGCGTCGCGGACCGAGCTGCCGCGCACCGGCCTCGACGCGCCGTACGTCGCCCTGCTCGGCGCCGGCCTCGTCGCCGCCGGGCTCGGCCTTCGCCTGCGGGTCCGCGCGGTCGATGGCCGGCGGGGCTGACGCCGGCCGCCGCGCCGACGCCCAGCCGCGCGTCGTCGAGTCGGCCGGCGCGCCCGAGACCGAGGCGGTCGCCGCCGAGGTCGCGGCGCGCCTGCGGCCCGGCGACGTCGTCCTGCTGTCCGGCGACGTCGGCGCCGGGAAGACGACGTTCGTGCGCGGGGCGGTCCGCGCGCTCGGCCACCCCGGGCGGGTGACGAGCCCGACGTTCACGATCGTCAACCGCTACGAGGGCGGCCGCGTGCCCGTCTCGCACCTCGACCTCTACCGGCTCGGCGAGCACGGCCTCGACGCCGAGGACCCGGCCCTGCTGGCCGACGAGCTGGGCCCGGACCGGATCGCGTTCGTCGAGTGGCCCGAGGCGGCCGGGAGCGCGCCGCTGGGGCCGGTCGCGGTGCGGGTGACGATCCGCCACCGCGGCGGCGACCGCCGGACGCTGGAGATCGCCGATGGCTGACCGGGCCCCGGGCCTGGTGCTCGCGCTCGACACGGCGACGAGCGCGACCGCGGTCGCGGTCCTGACGCCGGACGGCGCCGCGATCGAGCGCCGCGACGACCCGCCGGCGGGCGGCCGCCCGCGCCACGCCCAGCTCCTGCTGCCGCTGGCCCGCGAGGCGCTCGCGCAGGCGGGGGCGGCGTTCGCCGACGTCGACCGCGTCGTCGTCGGGACCGGGCCCGGGTCGTTCACCGGGCTGCGGATCGGCGTCGCCACCGCGCGGGCGCTCGCGCTCGGCGCCGGCGCGCAGATCGCCGGCGTCTCGACCCTGCGCGTCCTGGCCGAGGCGGCCGAGGCGGACGCGCCGGCCGGGACGGTCGTCGCGCCCGTCCTCGACGCCCGCCGCGGGGAGGTGTTCGTCGCCGCCTGGCGCGACGGGACGCCGGTCCTGGCCGCGCGCGCGGTCGCGCCGGACGCGGTCGCCGCGGCGGCCGCGGACGCCGCCGCGCCCGGCCCGGCCGGGTGGCTGGCGGCCGGCGACGGGGCGGTACGCTTCCGGGGCATCCTGGAGACGGCCGGCATGTCGGTTCCCGTGGACGACTCGCCTCTGCACCGCGTCAGCGCCACGACCCTCGCCCGGCTCGGGGCCCGGGCCGACCCGTCGCCGCGCGGCGACGTCGTGCCCGAGTACCTGCGGCTCCCCGACGCCGAGCTGGCGCTGCGCACGCGCCCGGAGCGCTGAGCGATGGCGACCACGGCGATCCGGATCCGCCGTCTCGCCTACGCCGACCTGCCCCAGGTGATCGCCATCGAGCGGCGGGCCTTCCCGACCCCGTGGTCGCTGGCGATGTTCGTCCTCGAGCTGTCCAAGCCGGGCGGCGTCTGCCTGGCCGCGCTGCGCGACGAGCGGATCGCCGGCTACTGCATCTGCTCGCGCTTCGACACCGCCTGGCACCTCATGAACATCGCCGTCGACCCCGCCCACCAGCGCCAGGGCCTGGCCACCGCGCTGCTGACCGAGCTGCTGGAGCGCGTCGGCGGCGACGAGGCGCGGATCACGCTCGAGGTGCGCCGCTCGAACGCGGGCGCGATCGCGCTCTACGAGCGCTTCGGGTTCCGGGCCGCCGGCGTCCGCCGCCGCTACTACCAGGACAACGGGGAGGATGCGCTCATCATGTGGCGCACGCCCGGCACGCTCGCCGGCACCTTCGACGACGTCCCCAACGCCCGC
>JADGIB010000255.1 GCA_019683665.1 Solirubrobacteraceae bacterium | reverse complement strand
TATCGTCGGCAGCGTCAGTTTTGTATAATAGACAGGGACGACGCGGTCGCCGCGATCGCGTCGTTCGCGGGGGCGGGGCGCCGCTTCGAGCGCCTGGGCCGCACGCCGTCGGGCGCGCTCGTCGTCGACGACTACGCCCACCACCCGACCGAGGTCGCGGCGACGATCGCCGCCGCCCGCACGCTCGGCGAGCCCGGGCGGGTCGTCGCCGTCTTCCAGCCCCACCTGTACTCGCGCACGCGCGAGCTCGCGCAGGCGTTCGCCGACGCGCTCGCCGCCGCCGACCGCGCCGCCGTCCTCGACGTCTACCCGGCGCGCGAGCGGGCCGAGGACTTCCCGGGGGTGAGCGGCGCGACGATCGCCGACCTCGCGCCCGCCCACGTGGCCTTCGCGCCGACGTTCGCCGACGCCGAGGCGACGGTCGCGCCCGGCCTGCGCGCCGGGGACGTCCTGCTCGTCATGGGCGCCGGCGACGTCCACCGCCTCGGACGCGCGCTGGCCGGCTGAGCGGCGGGGAGGCTCCCGGCCGGGCGCGTCGAAGATGGTCCCGCCATGGCCGTCGCCACCCGCCGACTGCTGCGCGCGCGCGCCCGCGTCTGGGTCGCCGTCGCGCTCGTGCTCGCCCTCGCCGCCACCGGGGGCTGGTTCTGGCTGCGCGACTCCGGCCTCGTGCGGGTCGAGCGGGTGACGATCACCGGCGTCTCCGGGCCGGGGGCGCAGGAGGTCCGCCGGGCGCTGGACCAGACCGCGCGCGAGATGACGACGCTCCACGTCGACGCCGGCCGGCTGCGGCGGGCGGTCGCCGTCTACCCCCAGGTCAAGGACCTGCGCGTCGAGGCCCACCCGCCGCACGAGCTGCGCATCGACGTCGTCGAGCGCACGCCGGTCGCCGCGCTCGCCGCCAACGGGGAGCGGGTCCCGGTCGCCGCCGACGGCACGCTGCTGCGCGGGCGGATCTCGACCGACGGGCTCCCGGCGGTCGCCGTCTCGGCGCTCCCGGGCGGGGGGCGGGTGACCGACCGCGCGACGCGGCGGACGCTCGCGCTCGCGGCCGCGGCGCCGAAGGCGCTGCGCCGCCACATCGACCGCGTCGAGCACGGCGAGCGCGGCTTCGTGGCCGTCATGCGGGGCGGGCCGCAGATCCTCTTCGGCGACGACCAGCGCCCGCGCGCCAAGTGGGTCGCGGCGGCGCGGGTCCTCAGCGACGAGTCGTCGGCGGGGGCGACCTACGTCGACGTGCGGCTCCCGGAGCGGCCGGCGGCCGGCGGATTCGCGACCACGACGGAGCCGCCCTCGGGCGAAGTCTCAACCTCGACCACAGGTTGATGGTGTCGGATCGCGGACTCTCGGGTGCCGATCGAGAGTTCCGCGATCTGCAACGATCGTTGCGGCGCTAGGCTTCGCGTTGACTTTTCCGAAACCCCGTGCATACCGTGGCTGGCGCGATTTCCCCGGAAAGCGCGCCAAAACCCTCAACGCTACCTAGAGACTCGGACACCCATTACATGGAGAGCAGCGGCAGCTACCTGGCCGTCATCAAGGTCGTCGGCGTCGGCGGCGGCGGGACCAACGCCGTGAGCCGGATGGTCGACGCCGGCCTGCGCGGGGTCGAGTTCATCTCGGCCAACACCGACGCCCAGGCGCTGCAGATGACCGAGGCCGACATCAAGCTGAACATCGGCCACGAACTCACGAAGGGGCTCGGCGCCGGCGCCAACCCCGAGATCGGTCACGGCGCGGCCGCGGAGTCGCGCGACGAGATCAAGGAGGCGCTCAAGGGCGCCGACATGGTCTTCGTCACCGCCGGCGAGGGCGGCGGCACCGGCACCGGTGCGGCGCCGGTCATCGCCGACATCGCCAAGAACGAGATCGGCGCGCTCACCGTCGGCGTCGTCACCAAGCCGTTCGAGTTCGAGGGCACGCAGCGCACGCGCCAGGCCGAGGAGGGCATCGCCCGCCTGCGCGAGGTCGTCGACACGCTGATCGTGATCCCGAACGAGAAGCTCCTCAGCGTCATCGAGCGGCGCACCTCGATCCTCGACGCCTTCCGCGAGGCCGACAACGTCCTACGCCAGGGCGTGCAGGGCATCACCGACCTCATCACGATCCCCGGCCTCATCAACCTCGACTTCGCTGACGTCCGCACGATCATGCAGGACGCGGGCTCCGCCCTCATGGGCATCGGCTCGGCCTCGGGCGAGAACCGCGCCGCCGAGGCGGCCAAGATGGCGATCTCCTCGCCGCTGCTGGAGGAGTCGGTCGAGGGCGCCACCGGCATCCTGCTGAACATCACCGGCGGGGCGGACCTCGGCCTCTTCGAGGTCAACGAGGCGGCCGAGATCGTCAACGCGGCGACCGACCCGAGCGCGAACATCATCTTCGGCGCGGTCATCGACCAGGAGATGAGCGACGAGGTCCGCGTCACCGTCATCGCGACCGGCTTCGACCACGGGCGCGCGCGCCCGTCGGCCGCGCGCGAGGAGACCCGCACGCGCCGGCGCGACCGCGACGTGCGCCTCGACGAGCGGCAGCGCAGCTCGCTCGAGATCAGCGACGACGACATCGACATCCCGCCCTTCCTGCGCTGAGCGCGCGGGGCGGGTCGTCCCGGGCAGGTCAGAGCGCCGACCACCGCTGGGCGGCGCTCGACAACTCGGACTACCCTGTCTCACGTCCCGTCCACCAGCGGCCTGGACATTCGTCCGAGCCCCGACATCAGCCGGACCGCCGCCGGTCCGATGACCCCGAACATGAAGACGATGACGCCCAGGGAGCTCGCCGAGCACCTTCGCGCCCTGAAGGCATCGACGGAGCAGGACCTCGACGAGCTGCTCACCGATCTGCTCGTCCACTCGTACCCGACGAAGCTCATCCAGAACTCATGACGCGACGGGCGACGCCCTCGATGGTCGCCACCGCGTAGGCCGTCGAGGGAGCGCCCGACGTCAGCACGGCGAGCGCCGCCCGCCGGCCGTCGCGCGCGACGAGCGCGACCTGGCCGACGAGCCCGCGCCGCCAGCCGCCCTTGAACGCGACCGCGTAGCCGCGCGGGCGCAGCGCGCGCGGCACGCCCCACGACTGGCGCGCGACGACGGTCGCCAGCAGCGCCAGCGCGAAGCCGCGGTGGCGGCGCGGCACGAGCCGCTCCAGCCGCCAGAACAGGCGCGCCTGGTCGGCGGCCGTCACGCGCGTGTCGAACAGCGGGCCCGACACGTCGAGGCCCCGCATCCCGGCGGCGCGGCCGACCGCGAGCAGGCCGCCGTCGCCGACGCGCGCGGCGACGCGGCGGGCGGCGTCGTTGTCGGAGCGGCGCACCATCGGCGCCAGGTCGGCGCGCTCGGCGCGGCGCAGCGGCCGGCTCCGCGCCTCGCGCAGGGCGGCGACGAGGAGCATCGCCTTCACCACGCTGGCCGACGGGAACGCCTCGTCGCTGCGCAGCCCGCTCAGGCGCCCCGGCACCCGGACCGCGAAGGCGACGCGGCCCGCCCGGCGGGCCGCCCAGGCGCGCGCCCGGCGCAGCGACGCCTCGGTCACGAGCGCGGGCGGATCGGGCTCGGCCGCCCGCGGCCGCGCGGGCCCGGCCGCCCCGTCGGCGGCCGGCGCGAGCCCGAGCGCCACCGCCACCGCGGCGACTGCTAGCGTCCCGCGCATGGCTGAGGCTTCGTATCCGACCGACCTGCTGTACCACCCCGAGCACGACTGGGTGCGCATCGAGGGGGACACTGCCACGTTCGGCATCACGTGGTACGCGCAGGACGCCCTCGGCGAGGTCGTGTTCGTCGACCCGCCGGAGGTCGGCACGACCGTGACGAAGGACGAGCCCTACGCAGAGGTCGAGTCGGTCAAGGCCGTCTCGGACGTGATCGCGCCCCTGTCGGGCGAGATCGTCGAGGTGAACACCGCCCTCGCCGACACGCCGGAGGCGATCAACGACGACCCCTACGGCGAGGGCTGGATCGTCAAGGTCCGCATCAGCGACGAGAGCGAGCAGGCCGCCCTGCTCGACCAGGCGGCCTACGTCGCAAGCCTCTCGTAAGTCGTGACCGTGAGGGCGTGACCGCGGGTTTCGCCCCCAGGGCGAACACCCGCTGTCCTGACCCGGCCCCCTGGGCCGGCGGGTCGCGCGCTCTCGCGTGGCGCGACCGCGGGTTTCGCCCCCAGGGCGAACACCCGCAGTCCTGACCCGGCCCCCTGGGCCGGCGTCAGGACAGCTTCTCCTTGATCTTCTCGAAGCGGCCGGTCGAGGCGACCTCGCCCAGCGGCTCGTCGGGCAGGCCCGCGGCCGTGCGCAGCTTCCTCGCGATCTCGGCGATCTCCTCGGGCGCGTAGGACGGCGCGAAGACGTCCTCCTGCTCGGGGAGGTCGTGCGGCGGGAAGCCCTCCGGCGCCTGGTCGACGACCTGGAGCTCCTCGCCGGTCTCCGGGTGCGGGCCGTTGAAGACCGCGACGATCTCCTGGTAGTCCTTCGGCGAGAAGCGGTAGAGCTTCAGGTGCTCTCCGCGCTCCAGGTGCGGTCGGCACTCGGGGATCTTCTCGGTCGGGATCCGCGGCGACGGGAACAGCTTCATGAGGTTCGCGCCGGTCAGGTTCTCGACCGCGCGCGCGTAGGCGACCTGGTGGACGCCGCCGCGCACGAGCAGGTAGCCGGTCAGCGCCCGCGCCGCCGGGTGGTCGACCATCTGGTGGACCTTGAGCTTGTTGTTGCGCGCGCCGGTCTCGAGGAAGAAGTTGTGGACGAGGTCCTCGATGAGGTCGCCGGTCGACGTCACGTAGTCGCCGCTCCACGGCTTGCCCATCGAGTCCTGGGGCAGCACGCCCTTGCCGCCGGCGATGAAGTGCTGGTAGTTGCGGCCCTGCTCGAGGGCGGAGTCGATGTCGGCCCCGGTCAGCATCGTCGCGATCGTCGTCCCGACGAGCTCGATGTGCCCGTACTCCTCGGCCGCGATGTTCGCGATGAGGTCGTAGAAGGGCCGGGCGCCCTGGCGGTTGCGGAAGTTGAACGACTGGAACGTGTAGTTCATCAGCGTCGACATCTCGCCGTACTTGCCGCCCATCAGCTCCTGCACGGCGGCGGCGCCCTGCGGGTCGGGCGAGGACGGCGGCGGCATCTCGGTCTGCAGGCGATCGATGCGCAGGATCATCTGGGCCTCCTGGGGTCGTGGACGGCGTCATCCCCGGCTACCCGCCGCTCGGATGCCGAACCCCGTCCTCGTACGGTCGTCCGCGTCCCCGCCCCCGGACCCCGTTTCCGGTGCGCCACGCGGGGGAGACTGAGAGCCGATGCAGGGGCTCGAGCGCACAGAGGAGTCGTGACGAGGTGGG
>JADGIB010000254.1 GCA_019683665.1 Solirubrobacteraceae bacterium | reverse complement strand
CCCCGGCCGGGGCGGCCGCGGCGGGTCAGCGCCCGGCCAGGCGGAAGCGGCCGACGAGCTCCTCGAGGCCGCGGGCCGTGACGGCCAGCTCCTGGGCCGAGGCGGCGATCTGCTGCGTCGAGGCGCTCGTCTGCTGGGTCGAGGCCGAGACCTGCTGGGCCGAGGCCGACGACTGCTCGGCGACGGCGGCGATCTCCTCGGTCGCGCGGGCGATCTCCTCGATGCGGCGGGCGACGTCGGTGACCGCCTCGGCGATCTCGGCGAACGAGGCGCGGGCGGTCTCGACGACGGCGGCGCCCTGCTCGGAGCGGTCGGCCCCGGTCTCGACCGCGCCGACGGCGCCGTCGGTCTCGGCGGCGATCTGCTGGATGAGCCCGGCGATCGAGCCGGCCGCCTCCTGGGACTCCTCGGCGAGCTTGCGGACCTCGTCGGCGACGACGGCGAAGCCGCGGCCCTGCTCGCCGGCGCGGGCGGCCTCGATGGCCGCGTTGAGGGCCAGCAGGTTCGTCTGCTCGGCGATCGACGTGATCGTCTCGACGATCCCGGAGATCTCGCCGGACTTGTCGGCCAGCGAGCGGATCGCCGCGTTCGCGTCCTGGGAGGCGCTGCGCACGGCCTCCATCGCCGACGCGGCCTCGGTCGAGGCGGCGGCGCCGCGCTCGGCGATCTCGCGGGCGGTCTGCGCGGCCCGCCGCGTCTCGTCGGCGGCGACGCGGGCCGACTCGATCATCCGGGTCTGGCGCTCGGCGCCCTGGGCGACCTCGCCGACGGCGCCGGCGATCTCGCCGACGGCCCGGCCGGCCTCCTCGGAGGTGGAGGCCATCTGCGCCGAGGCGCTCGAGACGCCGGTGGCCGACTCGCTCACGCGGCCGACGAGGTCGGCCAGCGCGGTGCGGCTCGTCTCGTAGGCCTCGACCGAGGCGGCCACGTCGACGCGGATCTCCTCCACGGCCCGCGAGACGGCGCCGAGCTCGTCGTTCGGGCCCGGCTCGATCGGCTCGGTCGTCGCGGCGATCTCGCGCGTGAGGTCGCCCTCGGCGAGCGCGCCGAGGCCGGCGTGCAGCGCCGCGATCTCGCCGTCGCGCACGTGGCCGAGCGCGGCGAGGGCGGGCCGGACCGTGGCGTGGATCGTGTGCAGCAGCAGGAAGCCGATGGCGACGGCGGCGACGACGAGGAGGGCGAGGATGCCCCACACGATCGCGCGGATCGAGGCGGTCTTGTCGTCGACGGTGCCGAAGGCGCGGGCCAGCTCGACGTCGGCCTCCGCCTCGGCCTCGGCGACGTGCTCCTCGAAGACGGTGCGCAGCTCGCGGTTCTTGCCGAGCGCGAGCTGCCGGGCCGCCTCGGGGTCGCTGCGGTAGAGGTCGAACTCCGTCTCGAGGGCGGCCTGCCACGTCTCGTACTCGCCGCGGACCTCCTGGACGCGCTTGCGGATGCCCGCGGTCGGGGCGACGGCGAGCGCCTTGTCGAAGTTCTCGGCGATCACCTTCTGGCGCTCGGCGACGCTGTCGAGGAACTCCTGGCGCCCGTCGACGAGGTAGGCGAGCTCGTCGGCGGCGAGCCCGTTGGCCTCGATCCCCACCGCGCTGAACGCCTGGTGGAACGGGACGGAGCGGTCGCGCACCGCGTGCGACTCGTCGCTCAGCGTGGCGAGGTTGGACTGGAGGAAGAGGGTCGTGGCC
Source organism: Solirubrobacteraceae bacterium (assembly GCA_019683665.1). Classification (GTDB taxonomy): domain Bacteria; phylum Actinomycetota; class Thermoleophilia; order Solirubrobacterales; family Solirubrobacteraceae; genus Capillimicrobium. Next base: position 3,640 of record JADGIB010000254.1, on the reverse strand, counting down.
GCCACGAGGACGATCAGGAGCCCGAAGCCGGCGGCGAGCTTCGCGGCGAGGGGGAGCCGGTGGAGTCTGGACACACCCCGGTGATCGTCCGGGGGCGCGCCCGCCGGTGCGGGATGGACGGATTTTCGAGGCCGGCCGCCGTCAGGCGCGCTCGACGGCGATGCGCAGCTCGCGGCCCTCGATCGTGGTCGCGTCGCCGGCCCCGTCGAGGCCGGTGTAGTCGACGGTCGTCGCGAGCGTCTCGCCGGCGACGTAGGCCTCGAAGGCCCGCGCCGCGTCGAGCAGCTCGACGTCGCCGCCGAGGCGCAGGACGATGCGGTCCTCGACCTCGAGGCCGGCGCGCTTGCGCGCCTCCTGGACGGCGCGCACGACGTCGCGGGCGTAGCCCTCCATGATCAGCTCCTGGTCGAGCGCCAGCTCGAGGGCGACCGCGTGGGAGCCCTCGCGCTCGAGCTGGTAGCCCTCCAGCGGCTGCATCGCGAGCTGGAGGTCGTCGGGCCCGAGCTCGTGGTCCTTGCCGTCGACGGAGATCCCGACGGGCCGGCCCTCGCGCAGCGCCGCCGCGACGTGGGCCGGGTCGAGCGCGGCGATCGCCGCCGCCGCCTGCGGCATGAGCCGGCCGAAGCGGGGGCCGAGCGTGCGGTAGTTCGGCTTGACCTCGTAGGAGCCGAGCTCGTCGGCGGTCGTGACGAAGCGCAGCTCCTTGACGTTCAGCTCGTCGGCGACGACGTCGGCCAGCCGCTCGATCGCCTCGCGCTCGCGGCCCTCGGCGACGACGACGGCGGCGCGCAGCGGCTGGCGGACCTTCATCCGGCTCTGCTTGCGCGCGGCCAGGCCGAGGCGGACGGTCTCGCGGGCGATCCGCATCGCCTCCTCGAGCGCCTCGTCGCGCGGGCCGGGCTCGGGCCAGTCGGTGAGGTGGACGGACGGCTCGGAGCCGTCGAGGCCCTCGTAGATCTCGTCGGCGATGAACGGCGTGAACGGCGCGAGCAGCTGGGCCGTCGTGACGAGGCAGGTGCGCAGCGTGTCGAACGCGGCCTGCTCGCCGTCCCAGAAGCGCCGCCGCGAGCGGCGCACGTACCAGTTCGAGAGGTCGTCGACGAACTGCGCGATGGCGCGGCCGGCGCTCGTCGCGTCGAACGCCTCCAGGCGGTCGGTGACCTCGCTCACCGTCGCCGACAGCCGCGACAGGACCCAGCGGTCGAGGTCGGTCGGCTCGCTCGGGCGCTCCGGGCGGTAGCGGTCGAGGAACGCGTACGTGTTCCAGAGCTGGCGCAGGAAGCCGCGCACGCCCTCGCCGATCGCCTCCTGCGAGAAGCGGTAGCCGTCCCACGGCTGCTTGGAGGTGAAGAAGTACCAGCGGAACGCGTCGGCGCCGTGCTCGTCGAGCACGTCCCACGGCACGACGATGTTGCCGCGCGACTTGCTCATCTTCTGGCCCTCCTCGTCGAGGATCAGGCCGAGGCAGACGACGTTGCGGTACGAGGACTGGTCGAAGAGGAGCGTCGAGACGGCCAGCAGCGAGTAGAACCATCCGCGGGTCTGGTCGAGCGCCTCGCAGATGTAGTCGGCCGGGAAGTGCGCCCGGAACTCCTCCTCGTTCTCGAACGGGGCGTGGTACTGGGCGAACGGCATCGCGCCCGAGTCGAACCAGACGTCGATGACCTCGGGGACGCGGCGCATCGTCCGCTCGCACTCGGGGCACGGGAACTCGACCTCGTCGACGTAGGGCCGATGCGGGTCCTCGAGCCGCACGCCGGAGCGCTCCTCGAGCTCGTCGAGGGATCCGATGCAGTGGACGTGCCCCTCGTCGCAGCGCCAGATCGGCAGCGGGGTGCCCCAGTAGCGCTCGCGCGAGAGGGCCCAGTCGACGTTGTTCTCCAGCCAGTCGCCGAACCGCCCGTGCTTGATGTGCGGCGGGTGCCAGGTGATCGTCTCGTTGGCGGCCAGCAGCCGGTCGCGGATCCGCGACGTCGCGATGTACCAGGACGGCTTCGCGTAGTAGAGGAGCGGGGTGCCGCAGCGCCAGCAGTGCGGGTAGCTGTGCTCGTACTCCTCGGCGCGCAGGAGCCGCCCGCGGCCGCGCAGGTCCTCGATGAGGTCGCGGTCGGCGTCCTTGACGAAGCGGCCCTCGTAGCCGGCGATCCGCTCGTCGTAGGTGCCGTCGAGGCGGACCGGGTTGACGACGTCGAGGCCGTGGCGCAGGCCGAGCTGGAAGTCGTCCTCGCCGAAGGCGATCGCGGTGTGGACGAGCCCGGTGCCGTCGGTGGCGGTGACGAAGTCGCCGGGCAGGACGGTGTGGCCGCGCTCGCCGTACTCGGCGGCGGGGATGAACGGGAACGGCGGCTCGTAGCGGGCGCCCTCGAAGGCGCTCCCCCGGAAGCGCTCGAGGATCTCGGCGTCCTCGCCGAGGACCCGCTCGACGAGCTCCTCGGCGACGACGGCGACGCCCTGCGGGTAGGTCGCGCGCACGTACGTCAGCTCGGGGTGGACGGCGACGGCGGCGTTGGAGACGAGCGTCCACGGGGTCGTCGTCCACACGAGCAGGTCGTCGCCCGGCCGGACCGGGCCGGCGCCCTCGGTGACCGGGAAGCGGACGTAGACGGACGGGTCGGCGACGTCCTCGTAGCCGAGCGCGACCTCGTGGCTGGAGAGCGCGGTGCCGCAGCGCGGGCAGTACGGGACGACCTTGTGGCCCTCGTAGAGCAGGCCCTTGTCGAAGATCCGGCGCAGCGCCCACCAGACCGACTCCACGTACGTCGGGTCGAGCGTGCGGTAGGCGTTCTCGAGGTCGACCCAGAAGCCGATCCGCTCGGTGAGCGCGTTCCAGTCCTCGAGGTACTCGAAGACCGACTCGCGGCAGCGCCGGTTGAACTCGGCGATGCCGAACTCCTCGATCTCGTGCTTCGTCGAGATGCCGAGCTGCTGCTCGACGGCGATCTCGACCGGCAGGCCGTGCGTGTCCCAGCCGCCCTTGCGGTCGACCCGGTACCCGCGCATCGTCTTGAAGCGCGGGAAGATGTCCTTGAAGACGCGGGAGAGGACGTGGTGGCTGCCGGGCCGCCCGTTCGCGGTGGGCGGGCCCTCGTAGAACACCCAGGTCGGCGCGCCCTCGCGGCGGCGCAGCGACTCGCGGAACACGTCGCGCTCGCGCCAGCGCTGGAGCACCGCCTCCTCGAGCTTGGGGAACCTGACGTTCGGATCGACCGGCATGGGCCGCTGAGTCTAGGCGGGGCGCCCCAGGGCCTCGGCGCGCAGCGCGAGCTGCAGCTCGAAGCGCGCCTGCGGGTCGTCGAGCTGGTCGCCGAGCGCCTCGCGCAGGCGCGCCAGCCGGTAGCGGACGGTCTGCGGGTGGACGTGGAGGCGGCGGGCGACGGCGGGCGCGCTGCCCTGCAGCTCCAGCCAGGCCAGCAGCGTCTCGGCCAGCCGCTGGCGCGACGCGGCGGTGCGGGCCCGCAGCGGCGCCAGCCGCCGGGCGGCGAGCGCGGCCAGCGGCTCGCGCGCGGCGTCGAGCGCGAGGACGGCGAGGTGGTCGTCGACGCGCAGGACGCCGTCGGCGTCGCCCGGGGCGACGGCGAGCAGGCGCCGGGCCGGGCGCAGCGAGGCCGCGGCCCGCAGCGGCTCGACGACGGGGCCGACC
>JADGIB010000253.1 GCA_019683665.1 Solirubrobacteraceae bacterium | reverse complement strand
GCGCGCCGGGGCGCCGGGGCCCGGGGCTCCCCCCCGGCGCCCGGCCGGCGGCGCCCCCCCCGGGCGCCACGTCGGCAGCCGGATCGCCTCGAGGTACTCCAGGGCGGCCTGCCGGTTGAGCGGGTCGGTGAGGTCGAGGCGCTGCTCGACGACCCACTGCCGCCCGCCCCGGCTCCCGCCCGCGATCGCCTCGGCGACCGGCTGGACGCGGTCGGGCAGGCTGAACGCGCCCTCGATCTCGCCGGTGCGGACGATCGTGAGCTCCAGCGGCCGGCCGCCGGCGTCGGTGCGGACGCTGATGCGCTCGTCGGCGGCGCCGCGCCCGTGGGCGCCGTCGTCCCTGCGCGCGAGCACCGCCTCGCCCTGGATGCCGCGCGCGAGGACGTGGAGGCGGCTGCCGTCGCGGTCGTCGACGATCGTGCCGCTGACCATGCTCGCCTCGAGGCCGAGCGCCCCGCTCGCCCGGGCCCGGCCCGCGCGCCCCTCGAGCTCGACCCCGAGGCCGCGGCGGTCGACCCACTCGGCGCGCCGCCCGCGCGGCGGGTCGCGCCCCTCCGACAGCGCGGCCATGCCCGCGTCGGCGGCGAACGCGTCCTCGAACAGCCAGGTCTCGCCGCCGCCCAGGGCCGCCAGCAGGGCCGCCCGCGCGCCGCTGCCGCCGGCCAGGTGGACGCCGGCGGCCCTGACCCACGCCTGCGCGCCGAAGCCCAGGTCGATCCCGAAGCGCGTGTCGCCCAGGTAGGTGACGAGGACGCGGCCGTCCGACAGGCGCTCGTGGAGGATCAGCTCGTCGCGCCCCACGCGCACCGAGAACATCGTCACGTGCGCGCGGTCGCGCGTCGCGTCGGAGGCGAGCACGCACGGGCGCCGGTCGAGGTCGCAGACCCCGCGGCTGACGATGCACAGCGCGCGGTGGACCTGGCGCACGACCGCCCCGGCGATCCCGTCGCCGGGCAGCGCGAGCGCGACGACGACCGCGAGGACGGCGGCGACGAGCGCCACGGCGCCCACCCACTCGATCGATGCCTGCCCGCGCTCGTCCACGCTCCCCAGCCTGGAGCGCGAGCTGTCACGGATCTACTCGAGGTTGCGCCGTCTTCGCGGCGATCCGGCGACGAAACGCGCGCGAACGCCCGATTCGGCCCCCGTCACGCCGGTCGCTCTGCGAGGCTCCCCGGTGTCATGAGCCACGAGAGCGACGCCTTCGTCTTCTTCGGCGCCACCGGAGATCTCGCGCACAAGAAGATCTTCCCCTCCCTCCACGCCCTGGTCCGGCGCGGCGTCCTCGACGTGCCGGTCATCGGCGTCGCCAAGGCCGGATGGGGTCTGGACGAGCTCAAGCAGCGCGCCCACGACTCGATCGCCGAGCACGACGACGCCTTCCGGCACCTGCTGTCGCTGCTGCGCTACGTCGACGGCGACTACGAGGACCCCGAGACGTTCGCCGCGCTCAAGCGCGAGCTCGGCGGCGCGCGCCGCCCGCTGCACTACCTCGCGATCCCGCCGTCGCTCTTCGGGACCGTCGTCACGGCCCTGCAGGCAGCCGGGTGCGCCGACGGCGCCCGGGTCGTCGTCGAGAAGCCGTTCGGCCGCGACCTGGCGTCGGCGACGAGGCTCAACGAGGTCCTGCACTCGGTCTTCCCCGAGAGCGCGGTGTTCCGGATCGACCACTACCTCGGCAAGGAGCCGGTCGAGAACCTCGCCTACACGCGCTTCGCGAACACGTTCCTGGAGCCGCTGCTGCGCCGCGAGCACGTCCACCACGTGCAGATCACGATGGCCGAGGCGTTCGGGGTCCAGGGCCGCGGGCGCTTCTACGAGGAGGCGGGCGCGATCCGCGACGTCGTCCAGAACCACCTCCTCCAGGTGCTCGCGCTCACGGCGATGGACCCGCCGGCCGAGCACGGCGAGGAGGCGATGCGCGACGAGAAGGTCCGCTTCATGCGCTCGCTGCGGCCGCTGACGCCGCGCGACGTCGTCCGCGGCCAGTTCGTCGGCTACCGCGACGAGGCGGGCGTGGCCGAGCACTCGACCGTCGAGACGTTCGTGGCCGTGCGCCTGCACGCGGACTCGTGGCGGTGGGCGGGCGTCCCGTTCCTCATCCGCGCCGGCAAGCAGATGCCGGTCACGGCCACCGAGGTCGTCGTCCAGTTCCACGAGCCGCCGACGCGGGTGTTCGACCGGGGCACGCCGAACCGGCTGCGCTTCCAGATCGGCCCGGACCTGCGCATCTCGCTCGACGTGCGCGCCAAGACGCCGGGCGAGGGCATGACCGGCTGCGACGAGTCGCTCGTCCTCGACGAGCGCCCGCACGACGAGATGGAGCCGTACGAGCGCCTGCTCGGCGACGCGCTGAAGGGCGACCAGCAGCTCTTCGCGCGCGAGGACACCGTCGAGGCGGCGTGGCGCGTCGTCGACGGCATCCTCGGGGACGCGACCCCGATCCACTTCTACGAGCCCGGTTCGTGGGGCCCGGCGGAGGCCGACCGCCTCCTCCCCCGCGGCGCGCAGTGGCTGACCCCGCGACTGTCAGGAGATCAGGCGTGAGCTTCACCCCCGTGCACGAGACCCCGGAGTGGAAGGCGCTCGAGGCCCACCACCGCGAGCTGCGCGACGTCCACCTGCGCGACCTGTTCGCGCAGTCGCCGGATCGCGGGGAGCGGTTCGCCGCCGAGGGCGCCGGGGTGTACCTGGACTACTCGAAGAACCGGATCACCGAGAAGACGCTCGAGCTGCTGTTCGCGCTCGCCCGCGCCCGCAGGCTCGAGGAGCGGCGCGACGCGATGTTCGCCGGCGAGCACATCAACGTCACCGAGGACCGCGCCGTCCTCCACACCGCGCTGCGGCTGCCGCGCGACGCGTCGCTCGTCGTCGACGGCGTCGACGTCGTCAAGGAGGTCCACGCGGTGCTCGACCGCATGGCCGCGTTCGCCGACGCGGTCCGCTCGGGCACGTGGACCGGCCACACCGGCAAGCGCATCCGCAACGTCATCAACGTCGGGATCGGCGGCTCCGACCTCGGGCCGGCGATGGCCTACGACGCGCTGCGCCACTACAGCGACCGCAGCCTGCACTTCGGCTTCATCTCCAACGTCGACGGCACCGACTTCGCCGAGACGGTCCGCGGCCTGGACCCGGCGGAGACGCTGTTCATCATCTCCTCGAAGACGTTCGGGACCCTGGAGACGCTGACGAACGCCCACAGCGCGCGCGACTGGGTCGTCGGCGCCCTCGGCAGCGAGGAGGCGGTCGCCAAGCACTTCGTCGCGGTGTCGACGAACGCCGAGCGCGTCCGCGCGTTCGGGATCGACACGGCGAACATGTTCGAGTTCTGGGACTGGGTCGGCGGGCGCTACTCGTACCCGTCGGCGATCGGCCTGTCGCTCATGGTCGCGATCGGCCCCGAGCAGTTCCGCGACATGCTCGCCGGCTTCCACGCGATGGACGAGCACTTCCGCACCGCCCCGCTGGAGCGCAACCTGCCGGTGATCATGGGGCTGATCGGCCTCTGGTACAACGACTTCTTCGGCGCCGAGACCGTTGCGGTCCTCCCCTACGACCAGTACCTGGACCGCTTCAGCGCCTACCTGCAGCAGCTCGACATGGAGTCCGACGGCAAGCACGTCGACCTCGAGGGCCGCCAGGTTCAGGTGCAGACCGGGCCGATCGTGTGGGGCCAGCCGGGGACGAACGGCCAGCACGCCTTCTACCAGCTCATCCACCAGGGCACGAAGCTGATCCCGTGCGACTTCATCGGGTTCCTGCAGACGCTGAACCCGGTCGGCGACCACCACGACCTCCTGACCGCGAACCTGTTCGCCCAGACCGAGGCGCTGGCGTTCGGCCGCGACGCGCAGGAGCCCTACCGGGTGACGAAGGGCAACCAGCCGTCGAACACGATCCTGTGCGAGCGGCTGGAGCCGCGGACGCTCGGCGCGCTCGTCGCCCTCTACGAGCACAAGGTCTTCACCCAGGGGACGATCTGGGGCATCAACTCCTTCGACCAGTGGGGCGTCGAGCTGGGCAAGGAGCTGGCGCAGCGGATCATCCCCGAGCTGCAGGCCGAGGAAGAGCCGCAGCTCGCGCACGACAGCTCGACGAACGCGCTGATCAGACGCTATCGGGCGGCTCGGGCGCGCGCTCGCGCAGCAGGACGCTGACCCAGGTCCGGTACGGGCGCCACGCCTCGGCGAGCTCGACGAACGCGGCGTCGTCGGTCAGCAGCTCGGGTCGGCGGTAGGCGATGGCGGCGGCGCGGCGCATGCGCGGCTCGACCGTCGTCACCGCGTCCGTCGGCCCGACGCCGCGCAGGAGGATCCGCGCCGCCCCGAGCGCGGTCATGCCACGCAGCCGCCGCAGGCGCTCGAGCGCCTCCTCGTGCTCGAGCGCGAGCAGGCGCTCGCGGTCGAGCTCGCCGTCGAGGGCGGCGCGCGCGACCGCGTGCAGGCCGGCGACCTTCTCGTCGGAGAGCCCCTCGATCTCCGTGCGCGCCAGCAGCGTCTCGGGCGCCGGGAAGACGCCGAGGTCGACCCCGTCGACGTCGAGCGTCTCGCTCATCATCAGGCGGACGCGCCGCGCCTGGACGGGATGGACGCGGGCGATGAGGATCGCCCAGCAGGCCGCCTCGTAGGGCGAGTGGTAGAGGACCGGGCGCTGGTGGTCGCTGGAGCCCAGGAGCTCGCCGATGACCGGGTCGCGCTCGGCGACCGCGGGATAGCCGCTGCCGTCGTGGTCGAGCGACAGGACGCGGGTGAGCTGGGCCTCGACGCGGGCCGGGTCGACGTCGCCGACGGTGGAGCACAGCTCGGCCTCGACCGGGCCGTCGGGCTCCTCCTGGCGGACGACGAGCCCGGTGGCCCCGCGCCAGTCGTCGACGAGGAACGCGATACGCAGCAGCTCGCCGGGCCGGGCGCGAACGCCCGCGGTCGCCTCCCAGCGTCCGTAGAAGCGCTCCGCGGCGGCGAGCGAGAACGGGCCGCGCGGCGTGATCGTGAACGTGGTCATCGGGGTCCTTCCTGCCCGTCTGATCGGCTCATCATCCACGTTGCATGAACCAGCCGCCCACGACGAGCTCGCGAAACACGACGAGATCGCGGCCGTCGGCGGTGACGACCTCCCAGTAGCGGCGGCGCAGCGGGCGCTGCGTCCACCAGCGGTCCTCGACGAGCCACGACTCGCGCACCGCCTCGACGCGGCGGCCGTCGACGACGAGCGGACGGCCGCGCCGGTCGGCGCGCACGCGGACGGGACGCGGCTCGTGCAGGCGGCGCGGACCGCTCACGGGCGGCGCGGACGGGTCGGCCGGACCAGGGCGGGCGGCGGCGGGGCCGGGGCCGCCGCCGCGGGTGCGGG
>JADGIB010000252.1 GCA_019683665.1 Solirubrobacteraceae bacterium | reverse complement strand
TCGAAGCCGTCACCGTCGACGGCGCCGACGGCGGCCACGTGCTCGCCGTTCGTCGCGTCGCCCGTGATCGTCACGGCGCCGGCGCCGGGGCCGCCCACCGTCGCGCTCTGCGGCGTCGCGCTGCCGAGGACGACGTAGGCGGCGCCGGTGGCCCCGAGGAGGAGGTCGGGCCGCCCGTCGGCGTTGACGTCTCCGGCGGGCGCGACGCTGCGGCCGAGCCGCTGGGAGGCGGCCGCCCCGCGGTAGACGACGCCGCGCGAGCCGAGCGCGTCGAGCGACACGGTCTCCGTGCTCGCCGCCCCGTACACGACGGAGACCGCGCCCGCGTTCCCGTCCGCCTCCGGCGTCGCGACCAGGAGGTCGTCGCGCCCGTCGCCGTCGAAGTCCCCGACGGTCTCCGCGCGGCCCCAGTCGAGCCAGCGGGGATTGATCAGCGCGCCCTCGATGCGGTAGCCGCGGTCCCCCAGCGCCCCGAGGTCGACGTTCTCCGTCGTGCGGCTGCCGAACACGACGTCGATGTACCCCCTCCCCGCCTTCAGCCCCTGGAGGGAGGTCACCACCGCGATGTCCGCGAGGCCGTCGCCGTTGGCGTCCCCGGCCGCCCCGAACCCGAACCGGCCCGCGAAGGCGGTCGGGTGCGCGCCGCGGATGTAGAAGCCCCGGTCGCCGACGGATGCCGGGTCGCCCAGATCGATGACCTTCGGCATCCTCGACCCGTAGAGCACCCACACCCCGCCGTGGGCGGCGTCGGGGTCGGGGTCGATCGCGCCGCCCCACGAGAAGACCGCGATGTCATCGACGCCGTCGCCGTTGACGTCGCCCAGCGACGTCACCCCTTGGCCGAGCTCGTCCAGGTACTCGGAGACGAGCCTGATGCTCGCCTGCGCCGGGAGGTCCACCGCTCCGGGCGCCGCGCTCGCCGCCGCGGGGCCCAGCGCCATCGCGCCGGCCGCGACGAGGCCGAGCACCCCGAGCTTCGTTCGCGTGTGCATGCGGATCGCGTCGGCGGCGCCCGCGCGCCGGCGTGAGCCGATGACAGCTTTCGCCGCCGCCTGGGAGGTTTCGCGCGCCGCCGCCCCGTCGCGCTCCACCACCCGTCCAGGCGACCGGGCGAACCGGGCTCAGCCCGGCTCGACGGCGACGCGCCGCAGCGCGACGCCGAGCCGGGGGAGCTCCGCGGCCTCCCCGGTGGTCACGGCCATCGCGGTCGCGCGCACGACGGCGTCCACGAGGCAGATGAGCTCGAGCACCGGCACCCCGGCCTCGACCGCGCGCCGCCGCAGGTCGACCGTCGCCTCGCGGGCGCGGCGCCAGTCGCGGGTCCGCAGCGCCACCCCGAGCGCCCGCAGCCAGCGCTCGCAGGCGGCGGCCCCGCCGGTCGTGCCCAGCCAGCCGTGGTCGTCGCCCACGTACATCGTCCGCAGCGCCACCTCGCGGACCTGCTCGGGCCGCTGCTGCAGGAGGTCCGCGCTCGCGCTCAGCGGCCGCTCCGGCAGCCGCGGCGCCCGCACGGCCGGCTGCCGCCCGCGGCGGGCCGCCTCGCGCACGACGGCCTCGCGCACGAGCCGACGGTGCCCGCCCTCGGTGCGCACGCTCGGGAGCTGCCCCGCGTCGGCCATCCGCCGCACCGTGCTCGCCGACACGCCGAGCAGCCGCTCGGCCTCGCGCAGCGTCATCGTCGCCTCGGGCTGCGCCACCTCCCAGGCGACCGGCACGCCGTCGACGAGCATCTGCGGCACGTGCTCGGCGGCCAGCGGGCGCGAGAACAGCCACCCCTGCGCGGCGACCGTCCCGAGCTCGCGCAGCGCCGCCGCCTGCTCGAGCGTCTCGACGCCCTCGGCGACGATCCGCGCGCCGACCGCCCGGCCGACCGCGAGGATGCCCTCGAGGATCCCGGTCGCCTCGGCGTCTGCGGGGACGCCCCGCAGGAACGAGCGGTCGACCTTGAAGCCGCTCATCGACACGGTCCGCAGGAACGACAGCGACGCGCCGCCGGTGCCGAAGTCGTCGAGGTAGAGGAAGAACCCGCGTCCGCGCAGGTCGTCGATCGCGGTGCTCAGGGTCGCGGTCACGCGCAGCAGCGCGGTCTCGGTCACCTCGATGACGATGTGGTCCGGCGTCAGCCCGGCCGCCTCGACGATGCCCGCCAGCTCGGCGGCGTGCTCGGGCCGCTCCAGCTCGCGGGCCGACACGTTGATCGCCACGCGCGGGATCGGCAGGCCGGCGTCGCCCCAGGCCCGCAGGAGCCCGCACACCTCGGTCGCCACCCACCGCCCGACGCGCGCGATGAGCGAGGACCGCTCCGCGAGGAGGATGAACCGGTCCGGCGGGATCGAGCCGAGCTCGGGGTGGCGCCAGCGCAGCAGCGCCTCCAGGCCGAGCAGCTCGCCCGTCTGCAGCGACACGGCCGGCTGGTAGACGACCTGCAGGCCGTCGCCGGTCTCGACCGCCGCCTCGAGGTCGCGCAGGAGCCGCGCGTCCTCGTGCAGCCGCCGCCGCTGGGCCTCGGTGAACAGCGCCGGCGCCCCCGTCCCGAGGCGGCGCGCCTCGTCGGCGGCGCTCTCGGCCTCGCGCAGGAGGGTCGCGGCGACGTCCTCCCCCGCGATCTCCCCCGGCGGCGGGTACGTCACGCCGACGCCGATCCGCGGGACGACCGCGACGTCGCCGATCCGCAGCGGCACCGCGGCCACGGCGACGAGGCGGGACGCGTGGGTCAGGGCCGTCTCCTCGGACGCGACGCCGACGCACACGATCGAGAACTCGTCGCCGCCGGTGCGCGCGACGACCGCCTCCGGGGGCGCCGCGCGGCGGAACCGGTGCGCGAGCGCGATCAGCACCTCGTCCCCGACGTCGCGTCCGTGCGCGGCGTTGATCGCGCTCATCCCGTCGACGTCGACGTGGACGACCGCGAGCCCGGCGCCCGGGCTGCGGGCCGCCGCCGCCCGCAGCACCTCCTGGATGCGGGTCGCGTTCGGCAGCCCGGTGAGCCCGTCGATCATCCCGGCGCTCTCGCCGCGCTCGGCGACCGCGCGCTCGGCCGTCACGTCGACGAAGCTGACCGCCGCCTCGACGACCGCGCCGAGCTCGTCGTGCAGCGGCGACGCGGTGAGCGTCACCCAGCGGTCGTGGTCGTCGTAGCCGCGGCGCACGAGCGACCGCTCGAGCACGACGGTCTCCCCCGCCGACAGCCGCTCGCCGAGGTGCCCGCGGTCGTCGCCGCCGAGCTCGACGAAGTCCCACAGCAGCCCGCGCTCGAGGTCGCTCTGGGGGCGGTCCAGCAGCGAGGCGAGCGCGGCGTTCGCGCGCACGAGCGCGCCGTCGAGGCGGACGATCGCCTGGCCGTACGGCGCGTCGTCGAACATCCGCCGCAGCCGCTCCTCCGCCACCCGGGCCCGGTCGAGCGCGCGCGCCTCGTCGGTCACGTCGCGTCCGGTCCCGATCATCCGGGTCACGCGCCCGTCCTCGCCGCGCACCGGCCGCCCCCGGACCTCGATCACCCGGATCCCGCCGCCGGGATGCTTGATCCGCCCGCGCACGGTGAACGGGGCGGCGCGGACGAGGGCGCTCGTGGCGGCGGCGCGCAGCCGGTCGCCGTCGGGCCGCACGTAGCTCTCGTAGACGACGTCCATCGGGGCCGACTCGGCCAGGAGGTCGATCCCGTACAGGCGCGCCAGCTCCGGCGACCAGCGGACCTGCTCGGCGGCGACGTCGTAGCTCCACGTCCCGATCCGGGCGACCGCCTGGACCTCGGTCAGGCGCTGCTCGGCCGTCCGCGCGCGCTCGTTGGCCCGCGTCTTGGCCGTGATGTCGCGAAACCGCCACACGCGGCCCCAGCCGACGGAGCGCAGCGACCGCACCGCGCCGCGCAGCACCCGCCCGTCGCGCAGCTCGACCGTCGCGTGGACCTCGCCCTTTTCGGACTCCAGCGCCGCCTGCGGCAGGGCGCCGCGCTCCACGGTCGCCCGCGCCGCCCGGCCGACGACCTGGGCCTCCTCGAGCCCGGTGAGGTCGCCCTCCAGCGAGAACAGCTCGAGGAAGCGCGCGTTGTGGGTCGCGACGCGGCCCGCCTCGTCGGTGACGAGGATCCCGAACACCGGGTCCGCGAGCACGGCCTGCAGCAGCTCGCCGGCCGCGGCCGCGGCGAGGGGCTCGGGCGCGTCGAGCGGGGCGTGTGGGGCACGCATCGTCCCCATGTTCCCCTGATCGGGCGGTCTTCGCACGCGGCAAGCGCGCGGCAAGCGCCCGGCAAGCGCCCGGCGCGACCGTCCCGCCCATGAAACGGACCTGTCTCGTGGCCCTCGCGATCGGGGCCCTCGCCACCCTCCTGCCGGCCGCGACGGCAGGCGCTGACTCGATCGCCTACTCAAGGGCGGCGACGTCTGGCTCGCCACCCCCGACGGCAAGCGCCAGGTGCGCGTCACCCGCACCGGCGACCTCGCGTACGTCTCCCAGGCCGACAACGGCACGATGATCGCCCTGACCCGCGGCGAGCGGCTGCGCCGGCTGTCGCGCACCGGCAGGGTGCTGGCCGAGTTCCCGACGTTCGTCAGCGACGGCGCGCCGAAGGCCGGGCCGGTCAGCCAGTTCCACGGCCCGTTCGCGCCGGAGATCTCCCCCGACGGCCGGCTCGTCGCGTTCGAGTGGCGCAACGACACGTACACGGGCTCGCACACGTCGCGCTGCGACTCGTCGGCCGTGAGCCCCTGCTACGCGCTCACGTCGCGCCAGGGCGTCGGCATCACCCGCTCGGACCGCTTCACCGGCTTCGAGGAGTACGGGCTGCTGACCGGCTGGGTCTCGCCGCTGTGGCTGACGAACGACCTGCTCGTGCGCTCCGACCCCGGCGCGATCCTCAACGAGGACGTCGTCTTCAACCGGATCGCGCCCGGCCTCGGCGACCGCGAGCTCGACCGCTGGTTCTTCGACGCGTGGCAGGGGCTCGGGCTCGTCGACGCCGAGCTGGCGCGCGACCGCGCGAAGGTCGCGGCGATCGCCGGCGAGGCCGACGAGAAGCTGCGCGTCTACCGGCCGCTCGTCGAGCCGCTCGGCGCCCCCGACCCGAACCTCATGCCGTTCGCGCCGGCGTCCGAGCCGATCGTCGAGCCGTGCTTCGAGCTCGGCGACCCGGTCGGCGGGAGGTTCGAGTCGCTGAGCTTCTCGCCCGACGGCCGCCACCTCGCCTACGGCGTCGGCGACGGCATCTGGGTCGTGGCGGTCCCCGACCAGTCCGGCGGCTGCGCGACGCCGGACGCGGCCTCCAACCGGCGCGTCATCCCCGGCGGGCGCTTCCCGCACTGGGGCCCGGCCGACGTGCCGAAGGGCAGGCGCCGCTGACCGGCGCGCGCCCGCGCGACCCCCGGCCGGCCCACGCGGCCCGGGGG
>JADGIB010000014.1 GCA_019683665.1 Solirubrobacteraceae bacterium | reverse complement strand
GCGCCGTGCGCCGCTACCGCTGGCGCTTCGGCGACGGCCGCACGGCGGTCACCGCCGGGCCGGTCGTCCGCCACCGCTACCACCGGCCCGGCCGCTACACGGTGCGCCTGACCGTCGTCGACGACGAGGGATGCTCGGACCGCTTCGTCTTCACCGGCCAGAGCGCGCTCTGCAACGGCGGCCCGCGGGCGACCGCCCGCCACCGCGTCGTCGTGCGGCCCTGACCGGGCCGAGCGCCGCCCGCGCCCGGCCGGGCGATAGCGTCGGGGGCATGAAGCGCATCGGCTTCCTCACCTTCGGCCACTGGGGCAGCGCCCCCGGGACGCGCACGCCGACCGCGCGCGACGCCCACCTGCAGACGATCGAGCTGGCCGAGGCGGCCGAGGCGATCGGGCTCGACGGCGCCTATGTGCGGGTGCACCACTTCGCCCGCCAGCTGGCGACCCCGTTCCCGCTCCTCGCCGCGATCGCCGCGCGGACGAGCCGCATCGAGATCGGCACCGCGGTGATCGACATGCGCTACGAGAACCCGCTGCACATGGCCGAGCAGGCCGCGGCCGCCGACCTCATCAGCGGCGGGCGCCTCCAGCTCGGCGTCAGCCGCGGCTCCCCGGAGCCGGCGCTGCGCGGCTACGAGGCGTTCGGGCACGTCCCCGAGCCGGGCAGCACCGCCGCCGACATGGCCCGCGAGCACACGCGCGCCTTCCGCAACGCGATCCGCGGCGCCGCCGTCGTGCGCGCCGACCCGAGCATGCACAACACGTCCGCGCCGCTGCCGGTCCAGCCGCAGTCGCCCGGCCTGGACGAGCGGATCTGGTGGGGGTCGGGCTCGCGCGAGACGGCCCGCTGGGTGGCCGAGCAGGGCATGAACCTCCAGAGCTCGACGCTGCTCATCGAGGACACCGGCGTGCCGTTCGGGGAGCTGCAGGCCGAGCAGATCGCGATCTTCCGCGAGGCGTGGGCGGCGGCCGGCTGGACGCGCGAGCCGCGCGTGTCGGTCAGCCGCAGCGTCATCCCGATCACGACCGACGAGGACCGCCGCTGGTTCGGGCTCAGCCGCCGCAGCGGCGAGGACCACCTCGGCGAGCTCGAGGGCACGATCGCCCGCTTCGGGCGCAGCTACACGGGCGAGCCGGACGTCATCGCTGAGGAGCTCGCCGCCGACCCCGCCGTGCAGGCGGCCGACACGCTCCTGCTGACCGTCCCCAACCAGCTCGGCGTCGAGTACAACGCGCGGATGCTGGAGACGCTCGCCGAGCACGTCCTGCCGGCGCTCGGCTGGCGGCGGGCCGGCGCGCCCGCCGCCGCCGGCGAGGCCGGCGCCTCCGGCCCGTGACGGTCACCGGGTCGCCCGGCCCCGCCCGGGTCGTCCCGGCGGCGACGCCGCCCTCGCCGTCCAGGCCGAGCCCGCGCGCTCAGCGCTCGTGGTGGCCGTGGCGGCCGCCGGGGCCCGGCATCCGCCGCGGCCCGGGGCCGTCCTTCCCGTCGACCTCGAGGATCTGCATCTCCCGTGGTCCTCGTGGATCTGCACCGCGGGACACGTCGACGGTCCGGCCGTTGATGTGGTACTCGAACGCGCCGAGCGGCCCGGCGATCCGCGGCTCGCGCTCCTCGAGGCGGAACGTCCGCCGCCGGTCGACGGTCGCGCGGCGCAGGTCGTCGACCGCCAGCAGCGTCGTCGGCAGCGGCGCCGGCTCGGCCCGGTCCGGCCCCTCGACGACGAGCGTGGCGAGGACCTGCGGCTCGGGCACCATGCTCGAGTAGAGGACCGCCGAAGGGCTCCCAGCGCAGCGACCGCAGCCGGAACGTCCCGGCGCGCGGCGCCTGGACGAGGACGTCGGCGCGGCCGCCGGGCGGCAGCTCGAGGACCTCGCGGGCGGTCGTGCGCGGCAGACATCCGTGACCTCCATGAGCGCGGGCGTCCGTGCCGCGCGCGCCGGCGACGCTGCCAGGCGCCGCCGACGCGCCCCGCGGGCCGCGGGATCAGCGGTACGGCGTGCCGACCGCGCGGCGGTACAGCTTGTGCGGCAGCCCGATGACGTGGGTGTCGCACTCGTAGTGGAAGCCGTTGCGCAGGATCGTGCGGATCGCGCGCTCGTGGTCGGTCAGCGCGAAGGCGACGACGGTCGTCAGGCCGCGGATGCCGGGCGCGGCCTCGAGCGCGGCCTGGGTGATCTCGGTCGCGTAGCCGAGGCCCCACTTCTCGCGCTTGACGATCCAGCCGACCTCGACCTCGGCGCGGCCGGCGACGACGGTGTACGAGAGGCCGAGGTGGCCGATCATCTCGCCGGTGTCGCGCTCGCGGACCGTCCACGGGCCGAACTTCACCGCGTTCCAGTGCGCCTCGTACTTCGCCAGCCACTCGGCGCTCTGCTCGCGGGTGCGGGCGCCGCCGAGGTCGCCGGGCCACATCATCTCGCCCAGCTCGGGGTCGGCGCAGATCGCCGCGAACTCGTCGAGGTCGCGCTCGACGCTGCACACCTCGCCGATGAGGCGGTCGGTGGTCACGGTGGTCGGGAACGTCGTCATCGGATCGCGTGCTCCATCACGTCATGGACTTCGCGGTGGTCGCCGGCCTCCCAGTCGAGGTCGACGATCACCTCCTGAACGCCCGCCCGGGCGAGGGCGGGCAGGTGCCGGGCGACCTCGTGGGCGCGCCCCTCGGACTCGACGATGCGCAGCACCATGCGCAGCGCCTCCGGGTCGCGGCCGGCGTCGACGGCCGCCTCGCGCACGGCGCCGATCGCGGCGGCCGCCGCGTCGGCGTCGAGCTCGCCCGCCGCCTGCTGGCCCAGCCAGCCGTCGCCGATGCGCCCGGCGCGGCGCAGCGCGGCCGGCGAGTGCCCGCCGACGAGCAGCGGGATCGTCCCGCGCGGCGGGACCGGCAGGCAGAGCGTGCCCGCCGGCAGCTCGTAGCGCTCGGAGCGGAACGCCGGCGGGCGCCCGCTCCAGCAGGCGCGGGCGATCGCCATCCACTCGGCCAGCCGCCCGCCGCGCCCCGGGAACGGCACGCCGAGCGCCTCGAACTCCTCGCGCAGCCAGCCCGCGCCGACGCCGAGGACGACCCGCCCGCCGGCGGCGGCGTCCAGCGACGCCGCCTGCTTGGCGAGCTCGACCGGGTGGCGCAGCGGCAGCACGAGCACCGCGGTGCCGAGCGTGACGCGCTCGGTGACGCCGGCGGCCAGCGCCAGCGACACGAGCGCGTCGTACCAGTCCACGGCGGTCGGCCAGCGGACCACGCCGTCGTCGGCGAACGGATAGAAGCTCTCGATCCGCTCGGGCATGACGATGTGGTCGCTGACCCAGAGGCCGTCGAAGCCGGCCGCCTCGATCGCGCGGGCCATCGCGGGGATGCCGACCGTGGCCGGCAGGTCCCCGGTGTGCGGCAGGCGGGCGCCGAGCCGCACCTCAGGCCTTGTTGGCGACGAGGCCGCGGTCGGTGGCGTTGAGGTTGCGGGCGCCGCCCTCCTCGCAGACGTAGATGTCCTCGATCCGGATGCTCCAGCGGTTCGGGATCATGATCGAGGGCTCGTTCGTGAACGTCATGCCCGCCTCGAGGACGGTCTCGTCCTCGTCGGAGATGAACGGGCGCTCGTGGACGTCCATGCCGATGCCGTGGCCCATGCGGTGGCGGAACCACTCGCCGTAGCCGGCGTCCTCGATCGGCTTGCGGCAGGCGGCGTTCACGTCGCGGGCGATCGCGCCCGGGACGGCGGCGCGGCCGCCGGCCTCCTGGGCGGCGAGCATGACCTCGTAGGCCTCGACGAGGTCGGCGGGCGGCTCCCCGCAGTAGACGGTGCGCCCGAAGTCCGAGCAGTAGCCGTCGACGACGCCGCCGAAGTCGAACATGACCGAGGTGCCCTCGGTGATCGGCGTCCAGGCGGTCTCCTTCACGTGGTTGTCGAGGGCGCCCTCCTCGAAGCCGGTGAAGATGTGCGTCGGGAACGACGGGGTGCGCGAGCCGGCGCGGCGCATCTGGTGCTCGATCTCCTCGGCCAGCTCGGCCATCGACACGCCCGGCTGGACCTTCGGCGCGACCGCGGCGATCGCCTTGTCGACGGTCTCGATGGCGCGGGCCATCGCGTCGAGCTCCTCCTGCGTCTTGACGCGGCGCAGGTGGTTGACGAGCGCCGAGCCGATGCGCATCTTCTCGAGGCCGACGATCCGGCCGATGTTGATCGTCGTCTCGGCCCAGACGCGGTCGCCGACCGCGAACGTGCCGTCGCCGGCGAAGCTGCGCGCGACCTTCTCGAACATCGCCAGGCCGTCGTCGGTCTCGTTGACGATGACGACCTCGCCCTCCGGGCGCTTGGGCAGGTCGAACGCGTCGAACATGCGCGGGAAGATGAAGACCGGGTCCTTGCCGGGCGCGAAGAAGCCGCCGTTGACCCAGCCGTGCTGGTAGGACGCCTCGCCGAAGTGCGGGATGCCCCGCTGGACGCCGGCGAGGTACTCGAGGTCGGCGGACGGGCCGAGGAACAGGGCGCTGACGCCCTCGGCCTCCATGCGCTCGTAGAGACGGCGCTGGCGCGCGGCGTAGTCGAACACGGGCTGATCGGTCCTTTCAGTCGTGGTTGGAGGTGGAGGCCCCGGCCTCGACGAGGACGCCGGACCGGCGACAGGCGCTGGCCCGGCCCGGCCCGGTCGGCGCCAGCGCGACGACGGGCATCTCGGAGCAGGCGGGCTCGGCCAGCGGGCAGCGCGGCAGGAACGGGCAGCCCTCCTGGGGCACGCCCTCGGCGGCGGTGGCGTCGGTCGTGGCCGTCCTCACGCCGACGCCGGCCTCGTCGGCGTCCGGCTCCAGCGAGGCGGCCAGCAGCGCCCGCGTGTACGGGTGGTGCGGGTTGGCGCAGAGCTCGTCGGTCGGCCCCTCCTCGACGACGCGGCCCGCGTACATGACGACGATCCGGTCGACGAGGTGGCGCACGACGGCGAGGTCGTGGCTGATGAACAGCATTCCGATGCCCAGGCGCTCCTGGACCTCGAGGAAGAGGTTGATGATCTGCGCCTGGACCGACACGTCGAGCGCCGACACCGGCTCGTCGCAGACGAGCAGCTCCGGGTCGAGCGCGATCGCGCGGGCGATGTTCACGCGCTGCAGCTGGCCGCCGGACATCTGGCTGGGCAGCCGCTCGGCGAACGCCGGGTCGAGGCCGACGGCGGTCAGCAGCTCGGCCACGCGGGCCTCCTGCTCGGCCCGGGTGCCGCGGCCGTGGATGCGCAGCGGCTCGGCGATCGACCAGCCGATCGTCCGCCGGCTGTCGAGCGCGAGCAGCGGCTCCTGGAAGACGGCCTGGACGCGGGCGCGCAGCTCCTTCTCGCGCTTGCGCGAGGCGCCGATGAGCCGCTCGCCGTGGACGAGCACCTCGCCGGAGTCGGGCGCGAGCAGGCCGAGGGCCATGTTGGCGACCGTCGACTTGCCGGAGCCGGACTCGCCGACGAGGCCGACGACCTCCCCGGGCATGACCTTCAGCGACACGCCGCGGCTGGCGCGCACCGTGCGGCCACGGCCCTGGAAGGTCTTGTGGACGTCGCGAAGCTCGAGCAGCGGGGTCATCCGTCAGGCAGCCTTGGCGTCGGGGAGCGGGGCGAGATGGCAGGCGACCTCGGTGCCGCCCACGCGGCGCGGCGCGGGCGTCTCCGTGCGGCAGCGGTCGGTCGCGAAGCGGCAGCGGCCGGCGTACGGGCAGCCCTCGGTGCGCGCCTCGGCGACCCGGCCGACCTGCAGCGGCACCTTGCGGGGGCCGTGCAGGCGCGGGATCGCGGCCAGCAGGTCGCGGGTGTACGGGTGCTGGGGCTGGGCGAGCACGGTCGAGGTCGGCCCCTGCTCGGCGATCCGCCCCGCGTACAGGACGAGCACGTGGTCGGACATGCGCGCGACGACGCCGAGGTCGTGGCTGATGAGCAGCATCGACAGCCCCTGCTCGGTGCGGAGCTGGCCGATGAGCGCCAGCAGCTCGGCCTGGACGGTCGTGTCCAGGGCGCTCGTCGGCTCGTCGGCGATGAGCAGCCGCGGCTCGTGGACGAGCACGCCGGCCAGCAGCGCGCGCTGGAGCATCCCGCCGCTGAAGTGGTGCGGGTAGTCGCGCATCCGCCGCTCGGGGTCGTCGAGCCCGATGCGCCGCATCCGGGCCACGAGCCGCTCGCGCCGCTCGGCGCGCTCGGCGCCGCGCAGGCCGTCGAGGAGCTGGCGCTCGATCGTGCGCGCCGGGTTCCAGCTCGCGCGCGGGTCCTGGAAGACCATGCCCAGGCCGCCGCGGCGCAGCGCCCGCAGCTCCTTCTTGCCCATGCGCAGCAGGTCGCGGCCCTCGAAGCTCACCTCGTCGGCGGTGACCTCGACGGCCGGGTCGAGCAGGCGCGTGACGGCGAGCGCGGTCGTCGACTTGCCCGAGCCGGACTCGCCGACGAGCGCGACGCTGCCGCGCGCCGGGACGGTGAACGACACCCCCTGCACCGAGGGGCGCGGCGCGTTCGGGTAGCGCACCGTCAGGTTGCGAACGGTCAGAACGTCGCTCACGACTCCTCCCCGGCCAGCTCGTCGCCGACCCGCACGAAGTACAGGACGGTCAGCAGGATCACGACGCCCGGGAACAGGGCGTACCACCAGGCGCTGAGCACGAAGCTCTTGGCCGTCGAGACCATCAGCCCCCACTCCGGGCTCGTGCCCTGGGCGGCGAGGCCGAGGAACGACAGGCCGGTGAGCGCGACGAGCGCGTAGCCGATGTCGACGGTCAGGCGCGCGTTCACCTCGCCGAACGTGTGCGGGATGACGTGCCAGCGCAGCAGCTGGGCGCTGCTGGCGCCCAGCGTCCGGGCCGCCCGCACGTGGAGGTCGCGCTTCAGCGACAGGACCCGGCCGCGCACCATGCGCGCGTACGACGGCCACCAGACGATGATGAGCGCGATGATCGCGGACTTCATGTCGCGCCCGATCGCGGCGGCGAGCGCCATCGCGAGCACGAGGTACGGGAAGGCCAGGAAGACGTCGACGATCCGCATGAGGATCCGGTCGACCCAGCCGCCGACCCAGCCGGCGATCGCGCCGTAGATCGTGCCGATCGCGGCGGCGGCGAACGCGACGGCCAGCGACGCGCCGATCGACAGGCGCGCGCCGTGGATCATCCGCTGGAGGATGTCGCGGCCGGCCTCGTCGGTCCCGAACGGGTGGTCCCAGCTCGGGCTGAGGAACTTGTCGGCCACGTTCACCTTGTTCCAGGTGTCGGAGGTGAACAGGCCCGGGAACAGCACGATGAGCAGGATCAGCGCGCCGATCGCCAGCAGGACGATCCGGCGCGGCGTCCAGCGCACGCGGCGCGCGCCGCGCGAGCGGGCGGGCGCGGCCGCCTGGGCGGCGGTGCTCATCGATCCTCCTTCAGTCGCGGATCGAGGATCGGGTAGATGAGCCCGACGAGCTCGTTCACCACCACGAACGTGACCGTGGTGACGATCGTGATCGCCAGGATCGGGTTGTAGTCGAAGGTGCGGAACGCGTTGAACGCGTAGAGGCCGAGGCCGGGCCAGGAGAAGACGACCTCGACGAGGATCGTGCCGGCCAGCAGCCAGCCGAACTGCATGCCGAGCATCGTCACGACCGGGTTCAGCGCGTTGCGCAGCGCGTCGACGACGACGACGCGCAGCTCGCTGGAGCCGCGGGCCCGCGCGACGCGCACGTACGGGCGGCGCAGCTGCTGGGCCATCGACGTGCGCATGAGGCGCGTCGCGACGGCGAGCTGGCTGGCGACGAGCGCGGTGACCGGCAGCACGAGGTGCCAGAGCGCGTCGCCGAAGGCCGACAGGTTGCCGGCCAGGAGCGCGTCGATCGTCGTGAAGCCGGTGACGTCGGCGACGCCGAAGTCGTTGTAGTTCATGCGCCCCGAGATCGGGAACCACCCGAGCTTCGAGGCGAGGAAGACCTGGAGGACGAGGCCCAGCCAGAAGACCGGGACGGCGGCGCCGATGATCGTGCCGAAGCCGATCAGCCTGCTGAGGATGCCGCGCGGGCGCACCGCCCACAGCACGCCGAGGGTGATGCCGACGATCGCGTAGATCGTGAACGCGACGAGCACGAGCTCGAGCGTCGCCGGCAGCGCCTTGAGGAGGTCGTCGAGGACGGGGCCGCGGGTCTGGATCGAGTCGCCGAAGTCGAGCGTGGCGATCCCGCCCAGGTAGTCGATGTACTGCTTCAGCAGCGGCTGGTCGAGCCCGAGCAGGGCGCGGACCTCCGCGACCTGCTCGGGACCCGCCTGCAGCCCCGCCGCGAGCCGCGCCGGATCAGCCGGCACGACCCGCGACAGGATGAACGTGAGAGAGACCGCGGCCCACACCACGACGAGCAGCCAGCCGATGCGGGTCAGCACGCCGAGCGCGATCCGCGCAGGGCGGCTCGCCCCGGCCCCCGCCTTCAGCGAAGGCGTGGGCGGGGCGGCCACGGTGGTGGGGCCGAGATCGGTCATCCCTGCTTGCGGACGTAGAAGAAGCGGACGCTGTACGTCGCGTCGACGGTGTCGTACGTGACGTCCCACTCATCGCGCACCGGCTGCGCCAGCTTCGGCGCCGCCACGTACACGACGATGTTCTGGTCGGCGATCTTCTTGTTGAGCTCGGCGAGCTTCGCCTGACGCTCGGCGTCGTCGGCGATCGTGGAGATCGCGTTGATCTCCTTGTCGAGCTCGGGGTTCTCGTAGTAGGACCAGTTGTAGCCGCCCTTGGAGGCGATGTTCGCGCTCGCGTACGACGACTTGAGCATGTAGCTCGGGTCGTTCGTCATCGGCGACATGTTGAGGAACGAGATGTCCGCCGCCCGCTTGGGGTTCGACTGGATCTCGACCATCTGCGGCCACGGCACGATGGTCTGCTTGACCTTGATGCCGAGCTGGCCGAGGACGTCCTCCAGCAGGGTGCCGGTGAACTCCTCGTAGGCGAGGCCCTTCAGGCCCAGGTACTCGACGGTGAACCCGCCGTTCGGGTGGCCGGCGTCGGCGAGGAGCTGCTTGGCCTCCTCGATGTTCTGCTCGATGGCCGGCTGCTCCGCGATCGCCGGGCTGAACTCCGCCGGGAGCGGCCCGTTGGCGCGCTCGGCGTAGCCCTTGTAGAAGTCGATGATCGCGTTGTAGTCGAACGCCTTCGCGATGGCCGCGCGGACCTTCTCGTCCTTCAGCGGGCCCTTGGAGACGTTCAGCGGCAGGACCTGGATCTGCAGCGACGGCTGCTCGACGATCTTGACGCCGGGCATGTGCGACGCGGCCTCGGAGTCGTCGGGGCCGACGGCGCCCATCAGGTCGATCTCGCCCTGGCCCAGGAGCTGGAGGGCGGTCTGCACGTCCGGATCGGTGCGCAGCGTCACCTCGGTCGGCGTGCCGGGCTCGAACTCACGCCAGTAGCTCTCGTTCTTGGCGAGCTCGATAGCGGAGTTGCGCTTCCAGTCGACGAGCTTGTAGGGGCCGGTGCCGGCGGCGTGCGTCGTGAACCACTCGGTGGCCCACTCGTCGTCGGCCGTCTTGTGCTCCTCGAGGGCCTTCGGGCTGACGATCGGGAGCTTCGGCAGCGTGCCGAGGAAGTAGACGTCCTTCTGCTTGAGCGTGATCTTCAGCTTGGTCGGCGAGACGGCCTCGATCTTCTTGATGTTCGAGGCGAGGGTCGCCGGGCCCTGGTTGACGGCGATGATGCGCTCGATGCCGAGCTTGGCCGCCTCGGCGTCGAACTTCGCGCCGTCGTGGAACGTGACGTCGTCACGCAGCGTGAACGTGTAGGTCAGGCCGTCGTCCGACTCGGTCCACTCGGTGGCGAGCAGCGGACGGACCTTGAGCGTGCCCGGCTCGTACTCGAGCAGGCCCTCGTAGACGTTGCGGACGAAGACGAACCCGTCCGAGCTGAACACGACCGCCGGGTCGAGCGTCGCGGTCTCCGCGACGTTCGAGTAGACGATCTTGCCGCCGTCGGCCGCGGTGCTGCCACCGCCGCCGGTCGACGTGCCGCCGCTGCCGCCGCTGTCGCTGCCGCAGGCGGCCGCGCCCAGCGCGAGCGCCGCGGTGGCGAGCGCGACGGCCGCGCTCCGGAACCTCTTGTGCATGTGTGGTGCTACTCCCCGTGGGTGCCCGCCGCGGTGGCGACGGGCGTCGTGGTGACGTATCCGTCGATGAGGTCGCGCTCGCGCGCCTCATCGGAGCGGTTGCTGGGATCCCCGTAGCCCCCGCCGCCGCCCGTGCGGACGACGACGCGGGAGCCGGCCGGAACGGCCAGCCGGTTGGCCTTCAGCACTTCCCGAGGGCCATCGCCGGTGTCCACCTCCACCGAGGCGGGCGCTCCGGGCTCGCCGCCGAACAGGCCCCAACCGGGCGTGCGCGTGCGCTCGAACCAGAGCGAGACCGTGATGCCGTCGCCGAGCGTCTCGTACTCGCGCTCGACGCCGAGGCCGCCGCGGAACTCGCCGTCGCCCCCGGACCCCTCCCGGAGCCCGTACTTGTGGATGCGCAGCGGGTACAGCGACTCGATGACCTCGACCGGGAAGTTCTTCAGGTCGCCCGCGCCGTAGTTGGCGAGCGCGTCGGTGCCGTCGCTGCCGGCGCGCGCCCCCCAGCCGACCGCGGTCGACTCGCCGCACACGAACCGCTCGCCGGTGCGCGGGTTCGGGCCCGTGAACATGATGTTCATCGCGTCCGCCGGCTGGCCGGCGACGACGGCGTCGGGCATCGCGGGCGCGAGCGCCCGGATGAACAGGTCGATCATCAGCCCGATGTGCGGGTAGTAGTACTGGCAGGCGGCGGGCTCGCGGGCGTCGAACACCGAGCGCTCGGGCGCCTTCACCGTCAGGTTGCGGAAGGTGCCGCCGGTGACCGGGACGTCCGGGTTGAACAGGAACTTGTAGGCCAGGCGCGCGCCGGAGATCGTCTGCGCGAGGCCGCAGTTCATGCAGCCGGGCGTCTGCGGGCTCGAGCCGGCGAGGTCGAGCGTCATCTCGTCGCCCTCGACGGTGACGGTCACCTTCACCGGGACGGGGTCGCCGCCTGGGCCGTGGGAGTCGAGCTCGCCCTCGGCGGTGTAGACGCCGTCGGGCAGGCGGCGGACCGCCTCGCGGTCCAGGCGCTCGCACTGGGCGAAGATCTCCGCCACCGCCTCGCGCACGGTCTGCGCGCCGAAGCGGTTGTAGAGCGCCTGGAGCTGCTGCTCGCCGGTGCGGCACGCGGCGATCTGCGCGTGCATGTCGCCCCAGATCGAGCGCGGCAGGCGGCTGTTGCGGGTGAGGAACTCGATCGTCTCGGTGCAGGGCTCGCCGGCGCGGTAGAGGTGCGTCGGCGCGATCCGGTAGCCCTCCTGGTAGATCTCGGTCGAGTCCATGGCCTGGCTCGGGTCCTTGGCCCCGATGTCGAGCCAGTGGGCCTTCGTCGCGCAGAAGCCGACGAGCTCGCCGTCGTGGAAGACCGGCGAGAAGACCGAGACGTCGTTGAGGTGGCTGCCGGTGAGGTACGCGTCGTTGACCGCGTACACGTCGCCCGGCTGGTACACGTGCGTGCCGCCGAAGTGCTCGGTCGTGACCTCGATCGCGGCCTCCAGGTTGCCGAGGAAGATCGGCAGGCCCGGCGCCTGGCCGAGCAGCCGGGCGTCCGCGTCGAACAGCCCGACCGAGCAGTCCTTCATCTCGTAGATGATCGGCGTGTAGGCCGACCGGGCCAGGTTGTTGTTCATCTGCGACGCGATCGAGTTGAACGCGTTGCGGATGACTTCGACGGTGACGGGATCCGGCATCTCTACTGCTGCCTTTCGATGACGAGGGTCCCGCGCGCGGCGACTCGGGCGGCCCAGCCGGGCGGCACCGCGGTCGTGCACGCGTCTTCGAGGACGATCGCGGGGCCGGGCACGACGACGTCGAGGCCGAGCGTCTCGCGCCGGTAGACCGGCGCGTCGTGCCACTCCCCCTTGAAGTGGGCGCGGGTGCGGGCCGCGGGCTCGCCGAGCGTCCCGGGCTCGGGGCCGGCGATCTCGACCTTCTTGACGCGGCCCAGCGCGGTGACCCGCAGGTTCACGCACTCGACGGCCTCGCCCTCGTTGTTGTGGCCGTAGCGCTCGAGGTGCGCGGCGTCGAAGCGCTCGGTGAGCCTGGCGATCGTGTCCGCCGGCGCCTCGCCGGCGTCCCACGCGACGGTCACCGTGTACTCCTGGCCGGCGTAGCGCAGGTCGGCGGCGGGGACGAGCTCCATCGCCTCCGGCTCGACCCCGTCCTGCTCGAGCAGCTGGCGCCCGCGCTCCGACAGCTCGCCGATCGCGGCCTCGAGCTGCTCGGGCGTGAGGTCGGCGACCTTCGTGAAGTAGTTCTGCACGAGGTCGTGGCGGGTGTCGCTGTGGAGCATCCCCCACGCCGACAGGACGCCCGGGTTGGCCGGGATGACGACGCGCGGGATGTCGAGCTCCTCGGCCAGCGCGACCGCGTGCAGCGGGCCGGCGCCGCCGAAGGCGAGCAGGCTGAAGTCGCGCGGGTCGATGCCGTGCGAGACGGTGATCTCGCGGATCGCGTTCGCCATCGCCGCGTCGGCCACGGCGATGATGCCGTTGGCGGCGGCGAGGCGGTCGAGGCCGAGCTGCTCGCCGAGGCGCTCGATCGCGGCGCCGGCGGCCTCGACGTCGAGGTCGAGGTCGCCGCCGAGGCGGGCGCTGCCGGGCAGGCGCCCGAGGACGACGTTCGCGTCGGTGACGGTCGGCTCGGTGCCGCCGCGGCGGTAGCAGACCGGGCCGGGGACGGCGCCCGCCGAGCGCGGCCCGACGCGCAGCGCGCCGGCCTCGACGTAGGCGACGGAGCCGCCGCCGGCGCCGACCGTGTGGATCGCGACGGCCGGGGTCAGCATCGGCTGGCCCTCGAGCGTCAGCGACGGCTCGACGGTGGCGCGGCCGTTGATGACGAGGCTGACGTCGAACGAGGTGCCGCCCATGTCGACGCAGATGAGGCGGTCGAGGTCGAGCAGGCGGGCGACCTCGACGCAGGCGACGGTGCCGCCGACCGGGCCGGACAGGAGCGTCTGGATCGGCTTGTCGGTCGCGACAGGCGCCGTCATGACGCCGCCGTTGGACTGCATGACGCGCAGCGTGCTCGCGAAGCCCCGCTCGCGCAGCTGCGACTCCAGGCGGCCGAGGTACTCCTTGACGATCGGCGCGACGTAGGCGGAGACGACCGTCGTGCTCGTGCGCTCGTACTCGCGCCACTCGGGCGCGACGTCGACCGAGCACATGACGGCCAGGTCGGGCGCCTCCTCGGCCAGGATCGCCTTCACCCGCTCCTCGTGCGCCGGGTTGGCGTACGAGTGGAGGAAGACGACGGCGACGGCCTCGTACGTGTCGCGCAGCCGGGCGGCCAGCGCGCGGACCTGCGCCTCGTCGAGGGCGGTGAGGACCTCGCCGGAGGCGGTCATGCGCTCGGTGATCTCGAAGACGTCGCGGCGCGGCACGAGCGGCTCGGCCGGGCGGTACCGGACGTCGTACATGGCCGGGCGGCTGGCGCGGCCGATGGCGTAGACGTCGCGGAACCCGCGGGTCGTCAGCAGCGCGACGCGGGCGCCACGGCGCTCGAGGAAGGCGTTGAGCCCGGCGGTCGTCCCGTGCACGAAGCCGTCGAGCTCGCGCACGTCGACCCCGAGCCCCGCGACGGCGTCGAGGACGCCCTTCGCCAGGTTGCCCGGCGTCGAGGGCGCCTTGGCGGTCACCTCGCGTCCGTCGTCCGAGATGGCGACGGCGTCGGTGAACGTACCGCCGATGTCGACGCCCAGCCTGAATCCCACGTGTTCCTGCTCCTCGGGTGTCTCGTGATCGGTGTCTTGGGGGAAAGAGCGCGGCGCGCTCGCATGGCGGCCATGCGCCCGCATAATGAACCACACCGTCCGGACGCTCGTCAAGCGGTCACGCGCTCGCTATGCGGACAGCAACGCGAAAGGCTCGCAAACGCGGGCCTCTCGACGCTGGTACGGGCGCGTACCCGCGCCCAGGGCTCAGGACCCGGCGGGCGTCAGGCCGTCCTGGAGGCGGACGTCCATCCCGTCGCGCACGTACGTCATGCAGGTGCGCGTGTTCGGCACGCCGTCGATGACGGCGAGGCAGTCGAAGCAGACGCCCATGCCGCAGAACACGCCGCGGGGGGCGCCGCCGACCGTCGTGCGGGTCGCGAGCACGCCCTCGGCCAGCAGCGCGGCGGCCACGGTCTCCCCCGCGTGCGCCCGGACGGCGCGCCCGTCGACGGTGATGGTCACCGCCGGGCCGCGCTCGATCGCGGGGCCCAGCGGCAGCCGGCGGCCCATGGTCAGCTCCCCGCCTCCGCGGGCACGAGGCCCTCCTCGACGAGGATCTCGCGCATCTCCTTGAGCTTGGCCGGATCGGTGATCGGCAGGCGCGGCGGGCGCACCGTGCCGCCCGGCTGGCCGAGGATCGCCATGAGCGCCTTCAGCTCGCTGGCGTAGTGGCCGTGGCGCCCGGCCCAGCCGCCCGGCAGCCACAGCTTCGGGAAGAGCCGCTCGTTGCGGATCGCGTGCGCGAGCGCCGCGTCGTGGTCGCCGCGCCAGTGCGCCTCCCAGAACTCGGCGTCCTCGCGCAGGAACAGCGAGCCGCCGCCGATCGTCCCGTCGCCGCCGTAGCGCTCCAGCTGCTCGAGGCCGGCCGGCGTCATGTACGGGCCGAAGACGCGGACCTTGTCCACGAGCTCCCGCGACGAGCGGTAGAACTGCTCGACGTTCGGCGTCGAGTCCTTGAAGGCGACGACCGTGTCGATCTCGACGAGCCGCCGCGCGAGCTCGGTGTCGATCTCGACGCTCGTGCCGTGCGGCCAGTTGTAGATCATCAGCGGCGCGTCGACCTTGGCCGAGATCGCCTCGTACCAGGCGACGGTCTCCTCGGGGAACGGCTTCGCGTACGGCGGCGGCGTGGCCGCGATGCCGTCCGCGCCCGCCTTCAGCGCGCCCTCGGCGTGCCCGGCGACGAGGTCGGCCGTGTAGTCGGTGCAGCCGACGATGACCGGGATGCGGCCCTTGATCGTCTCGACCGCCGTCTCGGCGACGAGGCGGCGCTCCTCCGGGCTCTGCGAGAACCACTCGCCGGTCGTGCCCTCGATCAGCACGCCGTGCAGGCCCGAGCTGACGTAGAGCTCGAGCAGCTCGCGCAGCAGGTCCAGGGCCAGGCTGCCGTCCTCGTTGAACGGGGTCGGGACGGCGGCGTAGTAGCCCTTCCAGTCCACGCTGTTTCGGTCCATCGCGTCCTCTCTGGTTCAGCTCGCCCCCGGCGAGCGGGCCGGCGGGCGGTCGGGTGAGTACTCGTCGGGCATCGGCGCCAGCGTCGGGTCGACCATGCGCTCGGCCAGCGTCCGCGCCAGGATCGGGGTCATCGTGTAGCCGGAGGAGCCGACCACGACCGCGTGGAAGCCGGGGACCCGGCGCGACGCGCCCACGACGGGCGAGACGTCGTCGGTCCACGGGTTGACGCCCGACCAGGTCCGCACGAGGCGCACGTCGGCCAGCGCCGGGACGACGTCGACGGCGACGGCCGCGTTGCCGGCGGCGCTCGACCAGCGCGTCGCGTGGCGGCGGGGCGGGTCCGGGTACGACGGCCAGCCGCCGCCGATGATGAAGGTGCCGTTGAACGCCTGCTTGAGCGTCAGGCGGCGGCCGATGTGCTGGACGAGCGGCTCGATGAGCCGGGGCCGCGCCTCGGTGACGTTCACGTGCAGGGGCATCTGGCGGATCGGCATCTCCAGGCCGACCTGGCGGCCGATCTCGGTCGCCCAGGCGCCCGCCGCGCAGACGATCCGCTGGGCCCGGATCGTGCCCAGGGCCGTGCGCACGCGGAACGGGGCGCCGCCGTCGGCGCCGAGCGCGTCGACCTCGCGCACGCCCGCGCCGGTGCGCACGACCGCCCCGTGCTCGATGGCCCGCAGCGCGAACAGCGGCGCGGCCATGAGCGGGTTGACGTGGCCCTCGACCGGGCAGTACGCGGCGCCGATGATCGCGTCCGACAGCCACGGCGCGAGCTCGCGCAGCTCGCGGCCCTCGACGACGTGCGTCTCGAGGCCGGCCGTCTTCTCGATCTCGTGCTTCTCGTACAGGAAGCGCAGCTCCTCCGGCTTCTCGGCCACCATCAGGCCGCCGGTCAGGTGGAGGTCGATCGGGCCGTCCAGCTCGTCCTCGAGGTCGGCCCACAGCTGGGCCGCCTCGGCCGCGAAGCGCGTCTCCTCGCGCAGGCGGTCCTCGGCGTTCGCCGTCTGCAGGCCGCCGGCGAGCTGGTGGATGGCGATCTGCAGGTGCAGCGAGCCGGCGTTCGTGCCGGACGCCTCGCGGTTGAGCTCGCCGCGCTCGACGAGGACGACCTCGACGCCGGCGCGCGCGAGGTAGTACGCCATCGCGGTGCCGGCGATGCCGCCGCCGATGACGAGGACGTCGGTGTCGGCGGGCAGGTCGCCGATCGTCTCGGGCACGGGCAGGGGTCGCGGTGCGCTCATTGGAACAGCCCCAGCTCCTCGTCGGGTCGCTCGGCGACCGCCGACAGCGGCACCGGCCGCGCCGGCAGGCGCGGGGTCGCCGGGACGATCGCGCCCGGCTGCACGCCGTGGCGGGCGGTGATGCGGGCCATGACGTGGCGCTGGCAGTTGCGCCCCTGGCACAGGCCCATGCCGGCCCGGGTCAGGGCCTTGACCGCGCTGAGGTCCGCGGTGCCCTCGACGGCCTCGTCGATGCGCGCCCGCGTCACCTCCTCGCAGCGGCACAGGACCGTGTCGGGGGTGGTCAGCTCGAACAGGCCCGGACCGATGCGGTGCATCCGCTTCAGCGCGCGCGCGAACCGCCGCTTGCGGGCGATCCGCGCCCGGATCGGCGCGGCGGCGCGGTCGGCGGCCGCCGGGTCGATCCTCCCGAGGTCGCGCGCGGCACCCAGGGCCGCGAGGCGTCCCTCGTCGATGGCGACGTACGAGCCGTCGACGCCGGTGCCGTCGCCGGCGGCGAGCACGCCGGCCACCGACGTGCGCTGCCAGTCGTCCAGCACGGCGACGGGGCCGCCGCGGTCCTCGTCGAAGTCCATCTGGCAGCCGACGAGGCGCAGCAGCTCGACCGACGGCGTGAAGCCGTAGCCCACGCACAGGGTGTCGGCCGCGATCGTCTCCTCGGTGCCGGGGATCACGCGCCAGTCGGCGTCCACGCGGGCGTGGGTCACCTGCTCGACCCGGCCGTCGCCCTCGGCGCGGACGACGATCCGCCGGTAGCGCAGCGGGACGCGGTGGCGCAGCAGCGTCGTGCGGTAGTGGACGGCGTCGCGCAGCAGGCGGGTGTTGCCCCGCGCGGCCACGAGCATCCGCGCGACGTCGCCCAGCCGCGGCGGCGGCCCGGCCTCCAGGACGCAGGCGACGGGGACGCCCATCGCCTGCAGCTGGGCCGGGAACGCGAGCGCCAGCGGCCCGCTGCCGGCGAACACGGCGCGCTCGCCCGGCGCCACGCGCTGGGCCTTCACGAGTGTCTGCGCCGCGCCGGCGGTGAGCACGCCCGGCAGCGTCCAACCGGGGAACGCGACCGGGCGGTCGTGGGCGCCGGGCGCCAGCAGCAGCCGGCGCGCGACGACCGTCCGAGCGTGCTCGCCCTCGGTGACGAGCACGACGCGGTCGCCCTCGACGGCGACGACCGCAGTCCTGGTGAGGATCGTGGCGGCCGATCGCTCGGCCGCCTCGATCAGGGCCCGTCCCCGGGCGTAGTCATGCCCGAGCGCACTCGGGTCGCGAACCTCGAAGCCCGGGCCCATCTGCTTGAAGATCTGCCCGCCGAGGGTCGCCCGCTCGTCGGCGAGGGCCACCGACAGGCCGAGGGCGGCGGCGTCAGCCGCCGCCGCCAGGCCCGCCGGGCCGCCCCCGACGACGAGGAGGTCATAGGTCTCGACGTCTGGCAACCGGCTCTCCGGTCTCTCAGCAGCCCTCAGGCATCGGCGGGATCTCCGCCTCGAACACCTGCTCGTAGATCTTGGCCAGGGTGCCGTCGTTCTGCTTCTCGCAGAGCCAGTTGTCGAGGAACTTCACGAACTCCTCGTTGCCCTTCGGCACGGCCCAGGAGCCGTACTCGACGTGCAGCGGCTCGGCCAGCTCGGCCTTCGCGAGCTTGCCCGGGTTCGACTTGTCGAACTGCGCGAGCAGGTAGCCCTCGACGACGACCGCGTCAGCGCGGCCCGTGGCCACCTCGAGGAAGGCGGCGTTCTGGTCCGGGAAGCCCTTGACGGTCGCGTTCGGGAACTCCTCCTTGGCCAGCGACTCGGCCGTGCCGCCCTGGAGGGCGGTGATGACCGTGCCCTTCTTGTTCAGGTCCTCCTTGGAGGTGATCTGCGAGGCCTTGTCGGCCGGGACGCCGACGATCTGGTCGTAGGGGACGTACCCGCGGGTGAAGTCGACGACCTCCTGGCGCTCGGGCGTCGGGCTCAGGCCCACGGAGACCATGTCGAACTGGTTGGACTGCAGGCCCGGGATGAGGCCGTTGAAGTCCAGGTTCTGGATGTTCAGCTCGGCGCCGAGATCGGGCGCCAGCATCTTGAGCAGCTCGACGTCGTAGCCGGCGGGCTCACCGTTGTCGTCGAGGTACATCTGCGGCTTGAACTGCAGGTTCATGCCGACGGTGAGCTTGCCCTCGTTGATCGGCTTGAAGCCGGTCTCGACAGGCTGCTCGGCGACCGCCGTCGCGCTCTCCGTGGTGTCCGCGGCGGTGGACCCGCCGTCGTCGTCGGACCCACACGCGGTGAACGTCAGCATGGCCGCACCGGCGACGAGCGCCGCGAGACCACGCGTTGACTTCATGACCATCGACCTTCCTCCGATGATGCGGTGAACAGGAAACCTCAAGCGGACGGCGACGCCTGGTGGCGCTCGATGAGCGCCAGGATGCGGCGCCGCTTGCGGCCCGTGATCGCCTGGGCGATCCGGCCGCGGGGCGGGCTCTCCATGACCTTCTCGACCCCCCGGAAGAGGAAGTCGATGAGGAACGCCACGATCACGTACAGCGCCGCGGCGGCCGTGTAGAGCACGAACGGCTGGAAGTACGTCGAGTTGATGTTCTGGGTGACGCGGACCACCTCGGTGAGGCCGATCACCGTGAACGTCGACGTGTCCTTGACCATGCCGATGAACATCGAGCCGATGTTCGGGATGGCGATCTTCGTGGCCTGCGGCAGGGTCACCGACAGGAACACGCGCACGGGGTTCATGCCGAGCGCCAGGCCCGCCTCGCGCTGGCCCTTGGGGATCGCCGTCAGCGCGGCGCGGTAGATCTCCGCGATGAACGCGCTGTAGAGGAGCGTCAGGGCGATGACGCCGGCCTGGAACGTCGAGAACTGGATGCCCAGCAGCATCGACAGGCCGAAGTAGACCCAGATGACGCTCACGAGCGCCGGGACGCCGCGGAAGATGTTCACGTAGCCCGCGGCGATCCACGTCAGCGGGGCCTTGCCCATGCGCATGAGCGCGAGCAGGAGCCCGACCACGACGGACAGGACCAGGGCGACGATCGAGACCTTGATCGCGACCCAGAGGCCGTCGAGGAGTTGCGACCGGTAGTCCCAGATGAGACTCCAGTCGTACGCAGCGAAGATCTTCATTCAGAGCACCGCCGAGATGAATTTCTGGGTCCGCGGGTTCTGGCAGTTGTCGAAGAACCCGCGGGGTCCGGACTCGACGATCTGGCCGTCCTCCATGAAGACGCTGAGGTCGCCCACCTCGCGGGCGAACCCGAGCTCGTGGGTGACCACGACCATCGTCATGCCGGACTCGGCCACCTTGCGCATGACCGAGAGCACCTCCCCCACCAGCTCCGGGTCGAGCGCCGAGGTGGGCTCGTCGAAGAGCATCACCTTCGGGTCCATCGACAGCGCGCGGGCGATCGCGACGCGCTGCTGCTGGCCGCCGGACATCTCGCGCGGGTAGTGCGCGGCGTGGCGGAGCAGCCCCACGGACCGCAGGGCGTGGGCGGCGCGCTCCTCGGCCTCGCTGCCCTTGACCTTCGCGACCCGCTTGAGCGGCATCGTGATGTTCTCCAGCGCCGTGAGGTGCGGGAAGAGGTTGAACTGCTGGAAGACCATGCCGACGTCGCGGCGCAGCTCGACCGGCTTGCCGCGGGGGACGCCGGGCTCGTTGCCGTGGGCGTACTCGCGCCCGAGCACCTTGAGCGAGCCGGCGGTCGGCACCTCCAGCAGGTTGATCGTGCGCAGCAGCGTCGACTTCCCGGACCCGGACGGCCCGAAGATGACGACGTGCTGGCCGGCCTCGATCGTCAGATCGACGCCTCGCAGCACCTCGTTCTGCCCGAAGGACTTGCGGATGCCGCGCATCTCGACCACGGCACCGGTCCCCGGCTGGGGCGCCGCCGCGTCGAGGCCTGGGATGCGGGTCAGGTCGTCAGCCATCGCGACGGCCCCTGCCCGTCTGCTCGCATAGCGAGAACACGCCCGCATAGTGAACCGTCGCGCGGCGGTTGTCAACAACCTTGCGACTCATCGGACGTTCGTCGCTCCGTTGACGTCGAGCGTCGCGCCCGTGAGGTTCTTCGCCTGCCCCGTGGCCAGGAAGGCGACGATGCGGCCGATCTCGTCCGGCTCGACCATCTCGCCCATCGCGAGCATCGAGAGGACCTTGTCGAGGCCACCGCGGTACGTCGCCGAGATCTCCGACATCGGCGTGCGCACGATCCCCGGCGCGACGATGTACGAGAAGATCCCGTCGCGCGCGTGGTTGCGGGCGACCGTCTGCGCGAACGCGTGGATCGCCGCCTTCGACGAGGCGTAGGCCGGCAGCGACGGGATGGCCGAGCCGCGCTGGGCCGCCCAGCTCGAGATCGTGATGAGCGTGCCGCCGCCGTGGGCGAGGTAGTGGCGCACCGCCTCGCGGCCCAGCGACGCGGGCTCCATGACGTTCACGCGCATCGAGCGCTCCCAGCCGTCGTCCCACACGTCGTCGTCGCCGTCGAACGGCGTCTCGCACGAGACGGCCGCGTTCAGCACGACGACGTCGATGCGGTCGCGCCAGGCGAGCGCCTCGCGCCACAGCGCCCGGGCGGCGCCCGGCTGCGACATGTCGGTCGAGATCAGCGTGCAGCGGTCCGCGGGCGCGCCCGCGCACGCGCGCTCGGCGCCCTCGCGGTCGCGTCCGTAGTGGGCGATCAGGTGCGCCCCTCGGCGCAGCAGCTCGGCGGCGGTGGCCGCTCCGATGCCTCCCGAGGCACCGGTGAGCAGCACCGTCCTGCCGTCCAGGTCCTGCGTCATCGTTCTCCCTTCAGGCGAGCCCGCCGTCGACGGGCAGCAAGTGTCCGGTCGTCCCGCCGGCCAGGTCGCTGGCCAGGAACAGCGCCGCGTTGGCGACGTCCTCGACCGTGGCGATGCGGCGCAGCGCGGTCTGCGCCGCCGCCTGCTCGAGCGCCTGCTCGACCTCCGGGCCGAGGCCGGCCTCCGCGCGCGAGCGCATGCGCGCGAGCAGGGCGTCGGTGGCGATCGGCCCGGGCGCGACCGCGTTGACGCGGATCCCGCGCGCGCCGAGCTCCATCGCCACGGAGCGCGTGATCCCGAGCACCGCGTGCTTGCTGGCGACGTACGTGGCGATGTGCGGGTCGCCGCGCCACGAGTTCAGCGACCCGATGATCACGACCGCGCCGCCGTCGCGCAGGCGGGGCGCCGCGTGCTTGAGCGTCGCGGCGACGCCGCGCGCGTTGACGGCCATGACGTGGTCGTACTCGGCGAGGTCGAGGTCGGCGATCGACGTCCACGGCGGGACGACCCCCGCGGCCGCGACGAGGACGTCGATGCCGTCGACGCCGGCCAGCGCCCGCGCGATCGCGTCCTCGTCGCGCACGTCGACCGGCGCGGTGCGCCAGCCGGCCGGCGGCTCCCAGCCCTCGGCCGTCGTCGGCAGGTCGAGGGCCACGCCCTCGGCGCCCTCGGCGGCGAACCGCCGGACGATCGCGTCGCCGATGCCGCTCGTGCCGCCGGTGACGACGGCGCGCTTCCCGTTCAGAAGGGTCATCCGCGCACTCCAGCTCGCAGGATCTCCAGGTCTCGTTCGGCGGCCCGCGCCTCGACCGGCACGTCGACGATCACCTCGTCGACCCCGGCGGCGGCGAGGGCTCCAAGCTTCGCGGCCACCACGTCGGGGCGGCCGAGGGACTCGACGATCCGCAGCACGGTCCGGCGGGGCGCCCCGCCCGCGGCCTCCGCGACCGCGGCGATCTCGGCGCGCAGCGTCTCGGGGTCGAGGGCGAGCGCCGACTGCTGGCCCAGCCAGCCGTCGCCGAGGCGGCCGGCGCGGCGCAGCGCGACCGGCGAGTGCCCGCCGACGTAGAGCGGGATCTCGTGCGCGGGCTGCGGCAGGCAGAGGACGTCGGCCGGCAGCGAGTAGTGGTCGGACTCGCGCGCCTCGGGCGCGCCGGTCCAGCACGCGCGCGCGATCGCCATCCACTCCTCCAGGCGCGAGCCGCGCCGCTCGAAGGGGACGTTCAGCGCGGCGAACTCCTCGGCCAGCCAGCCGGCGCCGACCCCGAGCTCCAGGCGGCCGCCGCTGGCGACGTCGATCGACGCGGCCTGCTTGGCGAGCTCGACCGGGTTGCGCATCGGAAGCACGAGGACGGCGGTTCCCAGCCGCACGCGCTCGGTCGCCGCGGCGGCGAGGGCGAGCGCGACGAGCGCGTCGATGTACGGGGTGTCGGTCGGCCACGTGGCGCGGCCGTCCTCGGCGAACGGGTAGCGCGACCGGATCTCCCGGGGCAGGACGACGTGGTCGGCCACCCAGAGCGAGTCGTACCCGGCCTCCTCGAGCGTGCGGGCCATGGCCGGGATGCCGGCCTCGAGGGGCAGCGGCCCGCTGTTGGGCAACTTGGCTCCGATGCGCAAAGTGGGTCCTCTCGTGGATCGGGTCAGGCGCGTTCAGTCTGCTCGTATTGCGAGAACTCGCCCGATATGCGAGCATCCTATACCGGCAAACCGACGATGGAGCGGTAGACGACGATGGCACGCGTGAAGACGCTTGGTGTCGACCACATCGGGGTCGGCGTGACGGACATGGAGCGCTCGCTCGCGTTCTGGCGCGAGCTGGGCTTCACCGATGTGGCCTTCGACCGCACGGGCCCGCTGCCCGGCCTGGCCGAGGTCGCGGGTCGCGACACGGTCGAGGCGCGCGTGGTGATGCTGCGCCCCGCGGCGCCCACCCCGCTCGGCCCGGGCGCCGTGAAGCTCGTGCAGACCCTCGATCAGCCGGTGCCGCCGATGCCGGACACGATGGCGTGGGGCGAGCCGGGCGTGTGCGAGGTCTGCATGCACGTCAAGAACCAGGAGGCCCTCTACCGGCGCCTGGTCGAGGCCGGTCACACCGGCCTGATGGAGCCGAACTCGTCGCCGCTCGACCCGTACGGGACGATGTGCTCGCTCTCGTACGTCGCCGACCCGGACGGCACGAAGATCGAGCTCATCGAGTGGGTGGACCTCGAGGCCGGCTGGCCCCAGGAGGACGGCCCCCAGGGCGTCAATCACGTCGCGTTCGGCGTCGCCGACATCGAGCGGACGCGCGCCTTCTACCAGGACCTGGACTTCGGGGG
The DNA here is from genome assembly GCA_019683665.1 of Solirubrobacteraceae bacterium. GTDB lineage: Bacteria > Actinomycetota > Thermoleophilia > Solirubrobacterales > Solirubrobacteraceae > Capillimicrobium. The sequence goes on along the minus strand of JADGIB010000014.1, from coordinate 1,103 downwards.
CATGCTCTTCAACTCGGACGGCGTGTTCGAGCCCATGAGCCCGTGGTTCGCGTCCGGACAGGCCCCGCGCATGAAGATGACGCTGCTGACGAACCCGTTCGGGGCCGGCATGGAGCCGGTGCAGCAGATCCCGCAGGGCCCGGACGCCAGCGGCGAGTGGGGCCACGCCGGCCCGTTCGACTTCGGCATCGGCGTCCGCAACCTCGACGTCGCCGTCGCCCAGCTGCAGGAGGCCGGGATCGAGCTGCGCGGCGAGCCCGCCACGATCGACCTCGGCAACGGCGCCACCTGGCGCTACGTCTACTTCCGGGAGCCCGACGACACGTACGTCTGCCTCACCGAGGCGCGGTACTAGCTCCCGCCAAGCTGCCCGCGTCGCCCCGCCGCCTCCTCCTCTCCCTCCCGGCGGGGCGACGTGCGGCGGACCGGCCGCCGCCGTCGCGGTGAGCCGCCGCACGCGACCCATCCCGGCCGCGGGCCCTACCGGACGACGGTCGCGACGGTCTGCGCGCCGGTGAGGTCCCGCGCCGCCGATCCCGCGTAGCGCGCGGTGACCTGCAGCGGCCCGCCCGCGGCGTCGCCGGGCGCGGCCATCGTCACCGACCAGCGGCCCCGGCGGATGCGGGCGGCGCCGGCGGCCGTGCGGACCCGTCCGTCCGCGGCCACGTACTGGACGCGGACCCGGACGCGGCCGGCCGCGCGCGGGCTGATCGTCCCGCTGAGCACGAGGTCGGCGCCCCGGACCCGCGCCGCCGGCCGGCTCAGCCGGGCCGGACGGCCGGCCGCGCGCAGCCGCACCTCCGTCGCGCCGGCCCCGGCGTCGCCCGGGACGCCGACGGTCACCTCGCCCGAGGTGGCGCCGCGCAGCGCCCTCGGCAGCGCGCGATCGACGCGGACCTCGCCCGACGCCGGCACCGCCACCGCGAAGCGCACGGTCCGGCCGCGGGCCCGGAGGCGCACCGCGACCGTCCGGGCCGCCCGCGGATCGACCCGCACCACCGCCCGCAGCCGGCCGCCCGCCACGCGGACGTGGCCGACCTGCACCGCCGCCGCCACGCGCCCGGCCGCCGCCGGGGCCGGGCCCCCGGTGACCGGCGCCGGCA
>JADGIB010000013.1 GCA_019683665.1 Solirubrobacteraceae bacterium | reverse complement strand
GGTCGGCCCCGCGGCGACGGTCCGCGACCTGGCGGTCGCGACCGGCATGACGCGGGGCACGACCCGCCGCTTCCTCATCACGCTCATCGAGCTGGGCTACGTGGAGACCGACGGGCGGCTGTTCCGGCTGACGCCGAGGATCCTCCAGCTCGGCCTCGGCTTCCTCCAGGGCCTGACGTTCGCCGACCTCGTCCTGCCGCGCCTGCGCGCGCTCGTCGCCGAGGTCGACGAGTCGAGCGAGGCGGCCGTCCTCGACGGCCGCCACGTCGTCTACGTCGCGCACGTGCCGTCGAGCGCGATCATGACGATCCGCGTCGACATCGGCCGCCGCCTGCCCGCGCACGCGACCGCGACCGGCAAGGTCCTGCTCGCGGCGCTGCCCGACGACGAGCTCGACCGGCTCCTCGACCGGGGCCCGCTGGAGGGCTACACGGAGCGGACGATCACCGACCCCGACCGCCTGCGGGCCGAGCTCGCCGAGGCCCGGCGGGTCGGCTACGCGATGGTCGACCAGGAGCTCGAGCCGGGGGTGCTGGCGATCGCCGCGCCGGTGCGCGACCGCTCCGGGTGGCCCGCCGGCGCGATCAACCTGTCGACGAACTCGATGCGGCGCTCGGTCGAGCAGCTCCACGAGCTCGCCGAGCCGCTGCGGCGCACCGCCGCCCTCGTCGAGGCGGACCTGCGCGGCGCCCGCTGAGCCGAGGCTCCGCAGCGGAGGATTCTGTGCGGTGAGCGGATCTTCGTGCGCTCTGCGGCCCGTTTGCGGGCGAACGCGCCGGGCCCCGGCGTCGCGCGGGGCCCGGTCGCGGGGCGGCTCAGGCCGTCGCGGCGGCCACCGGGACGTGGTCGTACTCGGCCGTGATCGCCTCGGCCTCCTCGATGATCCGGCGCAGCCGGGCCACGCGCTCGCGGCCCTCCTCGCCGAGGCTCTCGAAGGTCGTCAGCGGCGGGCGGACGTCGCCCATCGGGCAGCCGGCCGCGGCGGCCAGCGCCTTCGAGTAGCACTGGTGGCCGTAGCGCGGGTGGCCCTCGGCGATCGTGTGGTCGATCTCGTTGAGCAGCCGCTGGATGCGCCAGGCGCCCTCGACGTCGCCGGCGACGAGCAGGTCCCAGATCCGGTGCGACGGGCGCGGGACGTAGTTGCCGAACGGGTTGACGTAGCCGACGGCGCCGAGCAGGAACGACTCGATGATCCGCTCGCCGGCGAAGACGTTCATGACGCCCTCGGTCTCCCGGACGATGTCGAAGACGCGAGCGACGTCCATGCTCGCCTCCTTGATGTAGCGGATCTGCTCGAACGACGACGTCAGCCGCGCGACGAGCTTCGCCGACATGTCCACGTTCGTCGTGAACGGGTTGTTGTAGAGCATGATCGGCAGGCTCACCGCGTCGCAGATCTCGCCGTAGTAGCGGTAGATCTCGTCGTCGGTCGGCGTGTAGTAGTACGGCGGGGCGATCATCAGGCCGTCCGCGCCGAGCTCCTCGGCCTCGCGGCTGTAGCGCACCGCGTTGGGCGTGTGCGCGTTCATGGTCCCGACGAGCACCGGGATGCGCTTGTCGACGTGGGCGATCGTGGCTTCGACGAACGCGGTCCGCTCCGCGTCGGAGACCGAGGGGAACTCGCCGGACGTGCCGAGGATGATCAGGCCCGGGACGCCCTGCTCGATCTGCCAGTCGATGAACCGGCGCTGCGCGTCGAGGTCGATGGCCGACCCGTCGTCGGTGAAGGGCGTGACTTGGACGGTGTAACTGCCACGGAACTCGGCCACGGCCATGATCCCCCTTGCGTACAAACGTGCGATATACGAACGGCAGTAGGATACCGGCCGCTGTGACCCGACGCCCTCCGGAACGCTTCGACGTCATCGTCATCGGCGGCGGCCTGACCGGCTGCCTCACCGCCCTGCGGCTGGCCCAGGCCGGGGCCGCGGTCGTCCTCGTCGAGCAGTACGACATCGGGACGCAGGCGTCCGGGCGCAACGCCGGCAGCCTGCACGGCCAGATCCAGCACGAGCCGTTCGTCGTCGAGGGCGAGGGCTGGGCCCGCGAGTGGGCCCCGTGTCTCGGGCTCCTGAAGGACGCGATCGCCGGCTGGCACGCGCTCTCCGACGAGCTCGGCGTCGACCTCGAGGTGCGCACGAAGGGCGGCCTGCTCGTCGCCGACGACCCCGCGCAGATGCCCGCGATCGAGCGCAAGGTCGCGCTCGAGCGCGAGCACGGCATCGACTCGCAGGTCCTCGGGCGCGACGAGCTGCTCGCGCTGGCGCCCTACCTCGACGAGCGCGTGGTCGGTGGCGAGCTGTGCCCGATCGAGGGCAAGGCGAGCCCGATCGTCGCCGCCCCCGCGATCGCGGGCGCCGCGGCCGGCGCGGGGGCCGACCTGCGCCGCCACACGCCGGTGCGGGCGCTCGAGCGCGACGGCAACGGCTTCGTCGTCACGACCGGCCGCGGCCGCCTGGCCGCCCGCCGCGTCGTCGTCGCCGCCGGGGCCGACATCCCGCGCATCACGCGGATGCTCGGCGTCGACCTGCCTGTCGAGGGCCCGCCGATGCAGGTCAACGTGACCGAGCCGGTCGAGCCGCTCGTCGGCCACCTCGTCTACTACGCGGGCGGGCGCCTGACGCTCAAGCAGGCGGCGGCCGGGTCGCTGCTCATCGGCGGCGGCTGGCCGGCCCGGACGCACCCGGTGACCGGGCGCCCGGCCGTCGACCTGGAGGGGATGCGGCGCAACCTGGCGATCGCCCGCTCGGTCGTCCCCGCGATCGGCGGCGCGCGCCTGCTGCGCACCTGGTGCGGGGTGAACAACGCGACGCCCGACCAGCGGCCGATCATCGGCCCGGTCGACGGCATCGACGGGCTCGTCGTGGGGACGTTCCCGTTCCTCGGCTTCACGGCCTCGCCGGTCATGGGCGACCTGCTCGCGGCGCTCGCGCTCGGGCGCGCGCCGGAGCGCGACCTCGCGCCCTTCTCGCCCGGGCGCTTCTGACGACGGCGCGGCGGCCGGGCCGCCGCCCCTCACGCGATCGCCGTCGCGACCGCGTCGAGCACGCGCCGGCCCGCGTCGAGGTCCGGCCACGGCGGGTCGACGGCGATCTCGTCGAAGCCCGCCGCCGCGAGGTCGCGCAGGAGCGGCAGGTGGCGCGCCAGGTCGTCCTCGGCGATCGTGCCGACGAGCCGCAGCACGGTCCGCAGCGGCGGGCGCCCGGCGGGCCGGGCGGCGTGCACGCGCTCCAGCGCGGCGCCGAGCGTCGCGGGGTCGGCCTCGTCGAGGTTGGCGAGGGCCAGCCAGCCGTCGCCGAGCGCGGCGGCCCGCCGGATGGCCCGGCCGGTCATGCCGCCGACGTAGATCGGGACGCCGCCGGGCCGGGCCGGCGTCGGGTAGCAGGTGATGCCCGCCGGCACGCGCAGCGTCTCGCCCTCGAACGGCTCGGGCTCGCCGGTCCAGCACGAGCGCAGCACCTCGATCCCCTCGTCCAGGCGCCGGCCGCGGTCCTCGTAGGGCCAGCCGAGCGCCTCGAACTCCTCGCGCATCCAGCCGGTGCCGACCCCGAGCAGGAGCCGCCCGCCGGAGAGCGCGTCGATCGTGGCCGCCTGCTTGGCGACCTCGACCGGGTGGCGCTGCGGGAGGACGAGCACGGCGGTGCCGACCGTGGCCGTCGTCGTGTGGGCGGCCGCCCAGGCGCAGGCGATGAGCGCCTCGTACCAGGGCGTCGCCGGGTCGACGCGCAGGCGGCCGTCGTCGGCGTACGGGTAGCGCGAGCTGACGTCGCGCGCGAGGACGACGTGGTCGGCGACCCACAGGGCGCCGGCGCCCGCGTCCTCGGCGGCGGCGGCGAACGTGCCGACCCCGGGGGCGGCGGCGGCGTCCTCGGTGGTCGGGATGCGGCATCCGAGCGCGGTCATCGGTCGGTCTCCTCGGCGGCGGCGGTCGCGGCGACCGCGTCGATGGGCAGCGGCTTGAACGGGGCGGCGGGCGCGAACAGGTCGTCCTCGGTCAGCGGCCGGCCGGCGGCCCGGGCGCCCATCTCGGCCAGCACCGGCGCGCAGTAGCGGCCCTGGCACGGGCCCATGCCGGCGCGGGTGGCGCGCTTGACCGCGCCGATGTGGCCGATCCCGTCGTGGAAGGCGGCGGCGACGTCGCGGTGGGCGACGCGCTCGCAGCGGCAGATCAGGGTGTCGGGGGCGGCGAGCTGGTCGACGATCCGCGGCGCCGCGTACAGCTTCCACAGCGCCCGCTGGAAGCGGGCGTGGCGGCGGCGGGCGCGCTCGGCGCCGCGGCGCAGGCGCTCGGTCCCGGGGCCGCCCGGGTGGCCGGCGGCGCGGGCGGCGTCGAGGCCGGCGAGCGTCCCGGCCGCCTGCGCGAGCCGGGCGCCGCCGATCCCGGCGCCGTCGCCGACGATGTGGACGCCGTCGACCGACGAGCGCCCGAGCTCGTCGACCTCGGCCCGCAGGTGGCCGCCCTGGGGGTCCCACGCGTGGCGGCAGCCGAGCGAGCGCGCCAGCTCGGTCGAGGGGACGAAGCCGAAGCCGACGCAGACGGCGTCGACGTCGTAGGCGCGCTCGGTCCCGGCGACCGGGCGGCCGTCGGCGCCGATGCGGGCGACGACGGCCCGCTCGACGCGGCCGTCGCCCTCGGCGCGGACGATCGCGCCGCCGAGGTGGAGCGGCACGCGGCGCAGCGCCCAGCCGTAGCGCAGGCCGTCGACGGCGAGGTCGGGCGCGGCGGCCGCCATCGCGACCGCGTGGGGCAGGCGGGAGGGCCGGCGCATCGGCGCGAGCTCGGCGACGGCCACGACCTCGACGCCGTGGGCGGCGAGCTCGGCGGCGAGCTGGAGGTTGAGGGGGCCGTTGCCGGAGACGAGCACGCGCGTGCCGGCCGCGACCTGGTGGGCGCGCAGGAGCGTCTGGGCCGCGCCGGTCGTCATGACGCCGGGCAGCGTCCAGCCCGGGAACGGGACGCCGCGCTCGTAGGCGCCGGGCGCGAGGACGAGCCGGCGGCCGCGGATGCGCCAGTCGCCCTCGTCGTCGCGGGCGAGCAGGTCGTGGGCGTCGATCGCGCCCCACACGGTCACCCCGGAGAGGACGCGGGCCCCGGAGCGGCGGACCCGCTCGGCCAGGGCGCGGCCGCCCCGGTACTGGCGGTCGAGGCGCTCGGGGTCGGCGACGAGGTGCTCGTCGGGCTGCTTGTAGTACTGGCCGCCGAGCTTGGCGCGCTCGTCGACGAGCACGACGCTCGCCCCGGCCTCGGCCGCGGCCGCGGCGGCCGCCATGCCGGCCGGCCCGCCGCCGACGACGACGACGTCGGCCTCGGCCACCCGCGCGGGGGCGCCCTGCGGCCGCGGGCCCGGGGTCAGGTCCGGGCGGCGCTGGCGCTCGACGACCATCCCGTCGCGGACGGGGGTCGCGCAGGCGCGGAGCCCGTCGGCGCCGTCGACGCGGACGAGGCACTCCTGGCAGACGCCCATGCCGCAGAAGACGCCGCGGCGGTCGCCCGGGGCGGCCTCGCGGCAGGCGAGCTCGCCGGCGGCGACGAGCGCGGAGGCGATGCTGTCGGAGGGTCCGGCGGGGACGGGGCGGCCCTCGAAGACGATCTCGAGGGTCTCGGACGCGGCGCGCATCCCCGGCGACGGCGCAGGTCGCTGGGATCCAGGGCGAGCGGGCATGTGTTCGCATTGTCTACCACGTGACCGCTAAGCGCACGGATCTGGCGGTTTCGGGCGCGCCCCCCTAGGATGCGCGGTCACCGTGGATGCGGCGACTGAGGAAGGGACGGACCGGGACTACGTGGCCTCGCTGGCCCGTGGTCTCAGCGTGATCCGGGCCTTCCGGCGCGACCGGCCGTCGATGACGCTCAGCGAGATCGCCCGCGCGGCCGACATGAACCGCGCCGCCGCGCGGCGGCTGCTCATCACGCTCGTGCGCGAGGGCTACGCCGAGACCGACGGCAAGTACTTCCGCCTGCGGCCGCGCATCCTCGAGCTCGGCTTCTCGGCGCTCTCGTCGCTGTCGTTCGCCGAGATCGCCGAGCCGGTCATGGACGACCTGTCGGCGTCGGTGGAGGAGACGGTCCTCGCCGCCGTCCTCGACGGCGAGTGGTGCGTCTACGTCGCCCGCGCCTCGTCGCAGCGGGTCGTCAGCGTCGACCTCGACGTCGGCAGCCGCCTGCCCGCGTTCGCGATGTCGACCGGGCGCGTGCTCCTGGCCGCGCTCTCCGACGAGGAGCTCGACCGCTGGCTGCGCGACTTCCGGCCGATCAAGTACACCGACCGCACGATCACGTCGAAGTCGAAGCTGCGCGCCGACGTCCTCAGGGTGCGCGAGGCCGGCTGGTCGATCGTCGACGAGGAGTACGAGATCGGCTTCCGGTCGCTGTCGGTCCCGATCCGCGACCAGGGCGGGACCGTGGTCGCCGCGCTGAACATCTGCTGCCCGAGCGCGCGCGTCTCGGTCGAGCGGATGCGCGAGGAGTTCCTCCCCGAGGCGCTGGCCGCCGCCGAGGAGATCCAGCGCTCGCTGCCCGAGGCGTACGCCCGCCGCGCGCCCGAGCTGCGCGGCCGCGTCCGCGGCTGAGCCGGCGCGCGCGGACGGCGCCCGCCCGGCCTCGGCGCGCCTCGTCGGCCCCGTCGCCATGGGCCGTTTCGACCGTTGTTCGGTGATCGCACGAACGTGCGAGCGTCGCTCGCATTGAGAATCGTCGTGCGTTATGCGACCATTCGCGACCTGCAACGGGCGGGGCCCTCGACGGGGTGCCTGCCCGACCTGACCTGGAACGACGACGAGGAGAGCCAGTGGCGTATCGCGTGGCCATCGACATCGGAGGCACCTTCACCGACCTCATCCTCGAGGACGTCGAGGGGGCGACGATGTCGACGACCAAGGTGCTGTCGACACCGGGACGGCTCGTCGACGGCGTCATCGAGGCCGTCCGCGCGTGCGGGGCGCCGCCCGAGCGCATCGAGCTCTTCGTCCACGGCACGACCGCCGGCCTGAACGCGCTCCTCGAGCGGCGCGGCGCCCGCGTCGCGCTCGTGACGACCGAGGGCTTCCGGGACACGTACCTGATCGGCCGCGGCAACCGCCCGCGGATGTACGACCTCCACTACGTGAAGCCCGAGCCGCTGCTCGACCGGGCCGCGATCTTCGAGGTGCGCGAGCGCCTCGCCGCCGACGGCTCGGTCCTCGAGCCGGTCGACGCGGCGTCGGTCGCCGCCGTCGCCGGCGAGATCGCCGCCGGCGGCTTCGAGTCCGTCGCCGTCGTCCTCCTGCACGGCTACGCGAACTCCGCCCACGAGGAGGAGGTCGGCCGGCTGCTGTCCGAGCGGCTCGACGTCCCTGTCGTCCTCAGCCATCGCGTCGCGCCGGAGTGGCGCGAGTACGAGCGGACGTCGACGACGGTCATGTCGGCCTACATCACGCCGATCATGCGCCAGTACGTCGAGGAGCTCGAGTCCGCCCTGCGGGCCGAGGGCCTGGCCGTCCCGGTCTACATCACCGAGTCCAACGGCGGCATGATGAGCGCGACCGTCGCCGACGAGAAGGCCGTCCTGACCCTCTTCTCCGGCCCCGTCGGCGGCGTCGTCGGCGCCCGGGCCGCCGGCGAGGCGCTCGACATCGCCGACCTCATCACGATCGACATGGGCGGGACGTCGTTCGACGTCAGCCTCGTGCGCGGCGGCGAGGCCAGCCTCCAGTCCGAGTTCGAGCTGCAGGGCCTTCCGGTCCTCGCGCCCGCCGTCGAGGTCCACACGATCGGCGCCGGCGGCGGCAGCCTCATCCGCGCCGACGGCGACCGCCTGCGCGTCGGCCCCGAGTCGGCCGGCGCCAAGCCCGGTCCCGCCTGCTACGGCCGGGGCGGCGTCGAGCCGACGATCACCGACGCCAACCTCGTCCTCGGCCGCCTGCCCTCCGAGCAGCGCCTGGCCGGCAGCATGGCCCTCGACGTCGAGGCGGCGCGCGCCGCGCTCGCCCGCGTCGGCGAGCCGCTCGGCCTGCAGCCGGAGGAGGTCGCCGAGCAGGCGCTCGAGATCGCCCACTTCGCGATGGCCGAGGCGATCCGCGAGCTGACCGTCGAGCGCGGCCTCGACCCGCGCGACTTCACCCTCTGCGCCTTCGGCGGCGCCGGCGGCCTGCACGCCACCGCGCTGGCCGAGGAGCTCGAGATCACGCGCGTGCTCGTGCCGACGATGCCGGGCGCGTTCTCGGCCTGGGGCATGCTCCAGGGCGACGTCCGCCACGACACGGTCCAGACCTTCTACCGGTCGCTGGACGACGCCCCGGCCGACCTGCCCGGCGCGGTCGAGTCGCTCAAGACGCAGGTCCTGGGCCTGCTCGAGCGCGACGGCGCCGGCGACCGCCCGATCCGCTTCGAGGCGGCCGCCGACCTGCGCTACGTCGGCCAGGAGTACACGCTGACCCTGCCGCTCGGCGACCACGAGGTCGCCGACCTGGCCGCGCACGCCGACGCGCTGCGCGACCGCTTCCACGACGCCTACCACCAGCGCTACGGGCACGCCAGCCGCACCGAGCCCGTCGAGTTCGTGACGGTCCGCGTCGCGGCGATCGCCGCCCTCGGCGACGGCGACCGCCCGGCCCTCGCGGCCGCGGGCGCGCCCGCGGGCGCCGGCGAGGCCGCGCCGGTCGCCACCGGCGACTACCGCCAGGGCGGCGAGGTCCTGACGGCGGCGCTCTACCAGCGCGACGCGATCACCGGCCCGGTCGAGGGCCCGGCGATCGTGATGGAGGAGACCTGTACGACGGTCGTCGGACCGGGCTGGACCGCCCGGCCGGTCGCTGGCGGCCACCTGCTGCTGGAGAAGTCCTGATGCACACGCCTGTCACGCCGAGCCCGGCCACGGTCGAGATCGTTCGGCACGCGTTCATGTCCGGCGCCGAGCAGATGCGCCGCAACCTCTGCCGCTCGGCCTACAGCCCGGTCATCTACGAGATGAAGGACTGCTCGGTCGGGCTCTACGACGCCCGCGGCGACCTGCTCGGGCAGGCCCCGGGCCTGCCGTTCTTCCTCGGCAGCCTCGCGGGCACGATCAAGCTCGTCCTCGAGCGCGTCGGCGCCGGCGCCTTCGAGGAGGGCGACGTCTGGCTCGTCAACGACTCCGCGATCTGCGGCAGCCACCTCAACGACGTCACGGTCTTCGCGCCGATCTTCGTCGACGGGACGCTGCGCGGCTTCAGCGGGGCGAAGGCGCACTGGAACGACGTCGGCGCCAAGGACGCGGGCTACGTGTCCGACTCGACCGACATCTTCCAGGAGGGCCTGCGGATCCCGCCGATGCGGATCATCCGCGCCGGCGAGCTGGACGAGCAGCTGCTCGACCTCATCACGCTGAACTCGCGCTTCCCGGGCGCGCTCGCCGGCGACCTCATGGCCCAGGTCACCGCCTGCCGCACCGGCGCCGAGCGCTTCCACTCGATCGTCGACCGCTACGGCTGGGACCAGGTCGAGGCCTCGATCGAGCGCTTCTTCGCCCAGGCGGAGGCGGCCGACCGCGCCTCGGTCGCCGAGATCCCCGACGGCGTCTACCGCGCCGAGGGCGCGCTGGACGGGGACGGGATCTCCGACCGCCCGGTGCCGGTCGTCGTCACCGTCACCGTCGAGGGCGACGAGATGACGATCGACCTCGAGGGCTCCAGCCCCGAGTGCCGCGGCTCGATCAACAGCGGCATCGTCCAGACCCGCTCGGCGATCCAGCAGGCGTTCAAGTTCCTGGTCAACCCGGACGACCCGGTCTGCGGCGGGAACTTCCGCAACCTCGAGATCAAGGTGCCGAAGGGCAGCTGCTTCGACCCGTCGCCGACCGCGGCGTGCCTGCACTACGGCCCGCACCTCATGCTGGCGATCGACCTCGTCGTCCGCGCCCTCAGCGACGCGGTCCCCGAGCGCGCCGCCGCCGGCCACGTCGGCGACTCGTGGAACATCACGTTCGTCAACGAGCGCGGCCGCGAGCCGTTCCTGGCCGGCGAGTCGATCATCGGCGGCTGGGGCGCCCACGAGCACGGCGACGGCGAGAGCGCCCTCGTGCACTCGGCCGCCGGCGACTTCAAGAACTACCCGGTCGAGATCATGGAGCAGCGCTACCCGCTGCGCCTGCGCCGGCACGGCCTGCGCACCGGCTCCGGCGGCGACGGTCGCCACCGCGGCGGTCTCGGCATCGTGCGGGAGTACGAGACGCTGGAGCCGTGCCTGCTCAGCCTGTGGTTCGAGCGGCACGACACGCCGGCGTGGGGCCTGCACGGCGGGAAGGACGGGGCGCCGCCCGAGGTCTGGGTGACGCGCCCCGGCGAAGAACGTCGCCTCGTGCTCAAGTGCAACGCGATGCCCGTCCCGGCCGGGACGGTCGTCGAGGTGCACTCCGGCGGCGGAGGAGGGTGGGGTGACCCGGCGGAGCGGTCGCCCCAGAACCGAGCCGAGGACGAGCGCCTCGGCCTGATCGACTGACGAGGAACACTCGATGCACAGCACCGAGCAACCCGCCCCGCCGCGCCGCTGGCGCATCGGCGGCGTCGTGGCCGCGATGGCGGCCACGCTGACCCTGGCCGCGTGCGGCGGCGGATCGGACGGGGACTCCAAGACCTCGACCGCGTCCGCCGGCGGCGGCAGCACGACGTCCGGCGGCGGCAGCGGCACGCTGACCATCGGCGTCTCCAGCGACCCGCAGACGCTCGATCCCGAGTGGGGCCAGGCCCACCGCGCCAACGAGACGATCAAGAACCTCTACGCGCAGTGGACGCGCTACGAGGTGATCGACAACGGCGACGGCACGCTGAAGGCCGACCTCACGAAGGACCCGGTCGGCGAGGCGATCGAGTCGTACACGCTGTCGGACGACGGCAAGACCGTGAACATCAAGCTGCGCCCCGACGCGAAGCTGCCCGACGGCGAGCCGATCACGGCCGACACGTTCCTGTTCAAGGTCGAGCGCGCGCTCGAGATGAACGCCGGCTCGATCTTCGACTTCAACATCCTCGGCATCACGAAGATGTCGCAGGTCAAGAAGGTCTCCGACAGCGAGATCCAGTTCAAGCTGCCGAACCCGTCCCCGATCGTCGGCCCGATGCTGCGCGACCAGGACGCGGGCCTCGTCGATCCGAAGCTCGTCAAGGAGCACATGACCGACGACGACCCGTGGGGCACGGAGTGGGTCGCCCAGAACGGCGCCCCGACCGGCGCGTACGTCATCGAGAAGTACGAGCCGGGCCGGCAGCTCGTCCTCAAGGCCAACCCGAACTACTGGGGCGAGAAGCCGAACTTCGAGCGCGTCGTCCTGCAGGTCATCCCGGATGAGGGCCAGCGCGCCCAGCTCCTGCGCCAGGGCGCGATCGACATCGCCGCCGACATGTCGACGGACGCGATCGCCCGCCTCGACGGCGCCCCCGGCGTCCGGGTCCACTCGGTCCCGGCGATCAGCCAGGACCAGCTCGGCCTCGTGAACGACAAGCCGCCGTTCAACGACGCCCGGGTGCGCCAGGCGATCGCTTACGCGATCCCGTACCAGTCGCTCGCCGACAACGTCCTGGGCGGGCGCGCCGCGACGCCGAAGGGCGTCTGGCCGCAGAACTCGGCCTGGTTCGACGAGAGCGTCGAGTGGCCGTACGCGACCGACCCGGAGAAGGCCAAGCAGCTGCTGGCCGAGGCCGGCGCGGAGAACCTCGAGTTCACCGTCCAGATCAGCGACGCCGACGCCGACGCGCAGGCGCTCGCCGTGCCGATCCAGTCCGCCCTGCGCGACATCGGCGTGACGATGAACATCGAGAAGGTCGCCGCCGCGCGGTTCTCCAAGAACCTCACGAAGCGGTCGATGCAGGCCTGGATCCAGTCCGGTCTGGGCGCCTACGTCGACGACCCGTACTACATGGCGTTCCTGTCGTACGCGTCGACGGCGGTGATCAACTGGACCAACTACAAGAACGAGAAGGTCGACGACATCACCGAGGAGCTCTCCAAGACGGTCGACCGCGACCGTCGCCAGGAGCTGGCGACCGAGCTCCAGGCCGCCCTCAACCAGGACGTGCCGATCATCCCGCTGGCGGAGCCGAACTGGATGCTCCCGACGCGGGAGGACATCGAGGGCGTCCTCTGGGAGCCGGACGGCCTCCTCACCTACCGGCTGCTGAAGCGCGCCGGCGACTGATCGACCACGGACCACCGAGCGGCTGCTGACGACGATGAGACGAGGATTCTGGCTGCGATACCTGGGCCGGCGCCTGCTGGCCGCCGTGCTCGCCCTGTTCGGCGTCGCGGTCATCGTCTTCGTCGTCACGCGGCTGCTCGGCGATCCGGTCGAGCTGATCCTGGGGCAGCGGGCCACGCCCGAGCAGGCCGCCCAGCTCCGCGCGGAGCTGGGCTACGACGACCCGCTGCCCCAGCAGTTCGTCCGCTACATCGGCGACCTCGTCCAGGGCGACCTCGGCGTGTCGAACTACACGCAGCGCCCGGTGACCGATGAGATCGCCGACCGCTTCCCGGCCACGCTCGAGCTCGCGCTCGCCGGCATGCTCCTCGGCCTGCTGTGGACGATCCCGCTCGGCGTCATCGCCGCGCAGCGCCCCGGCGGCTGGGTCGACCGCGTGTCGCGCGCGGTCGCCGAGTTCGGCCTGGCCATCCCGAACTTCTTCTTCGGCCTGCTGCTGATCCTGCTCTTCGCCTACGCGCTCGGCTGGGCGCCGGCGCCGGTCGGCGAGCTCGACATCGGCGCGTCGCCGCCGCCGCGCGTGACCGGCATGGTCGTCGTCGACGCGCTGCTGGCCGGCGACCTCCCGACCTTCTGGTCGGCGCTGAAGTACCTGGCGCTGCCCGCGATCACCCTGGCGGTCACCTCGTGCCCGCCGATCCTGGCCCTCACGCGCACGTCGATGATCACCGCGCTGCGCAGCGACTACGTCCGCAGCGCGCGCGCCTTCGGGCTGCCGCCGCGCACGGTCCGCTGGTACGCGCTGAAGAACTCGCTCGTGCCGGTGCTGACGATGTCGGCGATGACGTTCGGCTTCCTCGTCGGCAACACCGTGCTCGTCGAGTCCGTCTTCTCGTGGCCGGGCATGGGCCTCTACTCGGTGCAGTCGATGCAGCGCTTCGACTACGCGCCGGTGCTCGGCGTCGTCCTGCTGGGCTCGGCGATCTACATCCTCGTGTACCTGCTGGCCGACCTCATCTCGATGGCCATCGATCCCCGCGTCCGGGAGGGGCAGACGTGAGTGCCGAACCCGTCCAGGCCGCGGCGTGGACGCCGGCGCGGATCGGCAGCCGCCTGCGGCCGCTGCTGACCCCGTACTGGGCGCTGCTGCTGCTGTTCGCCCTCGTCGCGCTGCTCGCGCCGCTCATCGCGCCGTACGACCCGATCCAGGCCGACCTCGAGGCGAAGCTGCTGCCGCCGTCGTCGGCGCACCTGTTCGGCACCGACGAGAACGGCATGGACATCTTCTCGCGCGTCCTGTTCGCGACGCGCACCGACCTCGTCGTCGCCGTCCTCGGCGTCGCCATCGCGTTCGTCGTCGGCGTGCCGATCGGCGCGCTGTGCGGCTACCTCGGCGGCTGGCTCGACGAGCTCTTCAACCGCACCTCGGAGATCGTCCAGTCGATCCCGCTGTTCCTGTTCGCGCTGATGATCTTCGCCGCGCTGGGCAACTCGAAGACGATCCTCGTCGCCGTCGTGGCGATCGTGAACATCCCGATCTTCCTGAAGCTGACGCGATCGGTCGTCCAGCCGATCAAGAACCAGGACTACATCGCCGCGGCCCGCCTCGCCGGCCAGCCGACGAGCCGGATCGTGCTGCGCCACGTGCTGCCGAACACGCTCGGCCCGATCGTCTCGCAGGCGTCGATCTCGGCCGCCTACGCGATCCAGATCACCGCCGGCCTCGCGTTCATCGGGCTCGGCGTCGAGCTGCCGCACCCCGAGTGGGGCTCGATGATCCAGCAGGGCGCGCCGCTGATCATGGACGGCGACTGGTGGGTCTCGGTCTTCCCGGGCCTGGCCGTCCTGCTCGCGGTGGTGGCCTTCGGCGGCGTCGGCCGCCAGATCGCTAGGAGGTACGACCGGTGAGCGCCGCGCAGACCCAGTCCCGCAGCGTCCTGGCTGGGATCGCCGACGACCCGCTGCTGGAGATCAGCGGCCTCGTCGTCGAGACCGGGCCGGCGCGCAGGCCGATCGAGCTGCTGCGCTCGATCGAGCTCGCGATCCCCAAGGGCGCCCGCGTCGGCGTCGTCGGCGAGAGCGGCTCCGGCAAGTCGATGACGGCGAGCGCGATCCTCGGCGTCCTGCCCAACGGGGTCCGGGCCCGCGCGGGGACGATCCGCTTCGACGGCCGCGACCTCATGACGCTCCCCGAGCGCGAGATGCGGCGCATCCGCGGCGGCGAGATCAGCCTCGTCTCCCAGAACGCCGTCGCGTCGCTGAACCCGCTCATGACCGTCGGCGCCCAGATCGCCAAGGTCTGCCGCGAGCACACCGGCGTCTCCAAGCAGGAGGCGTGGACGCGGACGGTCGAGCTGCTCGACGCGCTCGGCATCCCCGAGCCGGACGTCCGCGCCCGCAGCTACCCGCACCACTTCTCCGGCGGCATGGCGCAGCGCGTCGCGATCGCGATGGCGCTCATCTGCTCGCCGCAGCTCGTCATCGCCGACGAGCCGACGACCGGCCTCGACGCGACGATCCAGGCGCAGGTCCTGGAGGTCATCGACGGCTCGGTGAAGGCGTCCGGCGCCGCGCTGCTGCTCATCTCGCACGACCTCGCCGTCATCCGCGCGATGTGCGACATCGTCGCCGTCGTCTACGCGGGCTCGCTGCTGGAGTACGGGCCCGCCGACGAGGTCCTCAACCGGCCGCTGAGCCCGTACACGCAGGGGCTCATCCGCTGCATGGACCCGCCCGAGGGCGAGATCGCGTTCATCCCCGGCCGGATCCCCGAGCCGGGCACGCTCGGCGCCGGCTGCCCGTTCGCCGAGCGCTGCGACCGCGCCACCGACGCGTGCCGGGCCCAGCAGCCGGCGCTGCGACAGCTCCGTCCCGACCACTGGGTGTCATGTCATCACGAGTAGACGAGCGGCCGCTCCTCGAGCTGCGCGGCGTCCGCAAGACGTTCGCGCCGCGCGGGCGGCGCGCGCGCCGCACCGCGTCGGCGGTCGCCGCCGTCGACGGCATCGACCTCGCGCTGCAGGCGGGGACCACGACCGCGCTCGTCGGCGAGAGCGGCTCCGGCAAGTCGACGCTCGCGCGGCTGATCGTGCGCCTGCACGACGCCGACGAGGGGACGATCACCTTCGACGGCCAGGAGATCCAGGCGCTCGACGAGAAGGCGTTCCGCCCGCTGCGCCGGCGCGTGCAGATGGTCTTCCAGAACCCGCTGACGTCGTTCGACCCGTCGCAGACGATCGGCGCGTCCATTCTCGAGACGATGCGCCTCGCGCCCGACGACGAGCCCGAGCAGGAGCGGCTCGGGCGCCTGCTCAGCGAGGTCGGGCTCAGCCCGCGCTTCGCCGGGCTGCGCCCGCGCGAGATGTCGGGCGGCGAGCTGCAGCGGGCCGGCATCGCCCGCGCGCTGTCCGTGCGGCCCGACCTCGTCGTCATGGACGAGCCGACCTCCGCGCTCGACATGTCGATCCAGGGCCAGGTCCTCGAGCTGCTCGCCGACCTCCAGCGGCGCCACCGCCTGACGTACCTGCTCGTCACCCACGACCTGCGCGCCGTGCGGATGATGGCCGACCGCGTCGTCGTCATGTACCTCGGCCAGGTCGTCGAGGAGGGCCCGACCGAGGCGGTGTTCGGCGACCCGCGCCACCCGTACACGCGCGGCCTGCTGTACGCGTACGACCTCAGCGGCCGCGACGAGGAGCGCGACCGCGACGTCCGCATCCGCGGCTCGCTGCGCACGCCGCGCCCCGGCGACGTCGGCTGCCGCCTCGTGGGGCGTTGCCCGCTGAGCGCGGACCGCTGCGGCGAGCCGCAGGCGCTGGCCGAGCTCGCCCCCGGCCACCGGGCGCGCTGCTGGCGCGCCGCGGAGGGCCAGATCGCCGGCGACCGCCAGCCGCACGCGACGACCGACCCGACCGACCTGGGAGAACTGACGTGAGGATTCGCTACATCAACCCGGTGGACGACGCGACGCTCGACCCGTGGTTCGAGCGCGAGCTGGCCGGCGCCGGCGGGCCGGACGCGACGGTCGAGGTCGTCCACCTGGAGAAGCTCGCCGGCCCCGGCCGCGGCGCGTTCCTGCCTGCGCCGGCCAGCTACGCCAGCCCGCTGCTGGCGGCGATCGACGAGGCCGCCGCAGACGGCTGCGACGCCGCCGTGATCGGCTGCAGCGGCGACCCGTGTCTGCTCGAGGCGCGCCGCGAGGTGACGATCCCGGTCGCCGCCCCGCTCGACGCGGCCCTGCGCGTCGCGGCCCAGCTCGGCGGGCGGCTGGCGATCCTCGTCGCCGACGGCTTCGACGCGGTGCCGCTCTACCGCGAGCTGGCCACCGCCTACGGCCTGAACCACCTCGTGCTCGACGTGCTCACCGTGAACATGGAGTACGCCGACGACGGTCACGGCGGCACGCCCGAGCAGGTCATCGAGCGCCACCGCGCGGTCCTCGACGGGCCGGCGCTGGAGCTCGCCCGGGACGCGGTCGCGCGCGGGGCGCGCGCCGTCTACGCCGGCTGCACGCTGTGGACCGGCTCGATGCTCGACACGCTGCGCGCGAGCCTCGACGTGCCCGTGCTCGACCCGGGCCGCGGCGCGGTCGCGATGGCCGCCGCCGCCGCGCGCGCCGTCACCTCGGCCGCTTCGGAGGTGACCCGGTGACCCGCCTGACCCACCGCCTGGACCGCGCCCGCCGCCTCGCCGCGGCGGCCGGGGTCGACGGCCTCTACATCACCGCGGGGGCGAACTTCCGCTGGCTGACCGACGAGGACGCCCATCCGGGTGGCTGGCCGCTGTGGGCCTCGATCGCGATCGTCCCCGTCGAGGGCGACCCGGCGATGGTCATCAGCCGGATGCACGCCGACATCTTCTCGCTGGAGCGCTCGCCGATCGTGCAGGTCTTCGACTACGTCGACGGCGAGGACCCGGTCCCGGCGCTGCGCGCCGCGTTCGCCGTGACCGGCCTGTCGCGCGGCACCGTCGCCGTCGACGACGCGATGTGGTTCGGCGACGCCGACCTGCTGGCGACGGCGATGCCGGAGATCCGCCCGCGCCGCGCCGCCGCCGTCTTCGAGCGGCTGCGCGCGGTGAAGGACGCCGACGAGATCGAGCACCTGCGCAAGGCGTCGGCCGCGCACGACGCCGGGTACGCGCGAGCCCGCGAGGTCATCCGGCCGGGCGTGACCGTTGCCGAGGCGGGCGCCGCGATCGTCGCGGCGATGACCGCCGCCGGCTCCGGCGACCTCGCGCTGTCGGGCGTGTTCCACGACCTGTCGCCGCGGCCGTTCGCCGCCGGCGAGATCGTCGACATCGACCTCTTCCCGGGCTCGCACGGCGGCTACCGCGCCGACTCGGCCCGCAACCTCTTCCTCGGCGAGCCGAGCGATGAGGCCAGGCGGATGTACGAGGCGACCCTGCGCGCGTGGGAGGCGTCGATGGCGGCGGTGAAGCCGGGTGTCCCCGCCCAGTCGGTGCACCGCGTCTGCGCCGAGGTCATGGCCGAGGCCGGCTACGAGCAGGTGTGGAAGGTCGGCCACGGCGTCGGCCTGGCCCCGATCCACGAGCCGCCGCTGCTGCAGGACGGCAACGACGACCCGCTCGAGGAGGGGATGGTCTTCACGATCGACCCCGGCGCGTTCATCGCCCGCAACACGCCGATCCACATCGAGGACACCGTCGTCGTCACCGCCGACGGCGTCGAGTCCCTCACGCGCTTCCCGCGCACGCTCGACGAGCTCGTCGTCGGCTGACCGCGGGTTCGGCCCCGGCGCGGGGCCGGGGGGGGCCCCCCCCGGGCCCCCCCCCGGGGAGGGGGGGCCCCCGGGTTCGCCCGGGCGGCGGGAGGGGGGGCGCCGCCGCCGGGCCCCGACCTCGTACTGTGCGCACCAGCGTGTTCCCGATCAACGTCCCCAACGTCCTGACGCTGCTGCGCATCCTGCTCGTGCCGGTCGTCGTGGTGGCGCTCCTGGACGAGACGCCCAACGGGGACCTGCTCGCCGCGGTCGTGTTCGCGCTCGCGTCGGCGACCGACTGGATCGACGGCTACCTGGCCCGGTCGCGCGGCGCGGTCACGACGTTCGGCAAGCTCATGGACCCGATCGCCGACAAGCTGCTCGTCGTCGCCGCGCTCGTCTCGCTCGTGTCGCTGCACCGCCTGCCGGCCTGGGTGGCGATGGTCATCATCGCCCGCGAGCTGGCGGTGACGATGAGCCGCATGGCCGCGACCGGGCAGGGCGTCGTCATCGCCGCGCGGCGCTGGGGGAAGGTGAAGACCGCGCTGCAGGTGCTCATGATCTTCCTGCTCATCGCGGTCAGCGGCTCGCCGGTCTGGCTCGACGTCCTCGTCTACGTGACGGTCGCGGTGACCGTGATCTCCGGCGTCGAGTACTTCTTCGGCCTGCGCCGCACGCTCGCCGCCCGCGCCCGGGCGGCCGAGCAGGACGCCTCGGCCGGCTAGGGCGCCCCGCCGGCCTCCTGCACGAGCAGGGCGATCTGGACGCGGTTGCCGACCTCGAGCTTCGCCAGCAGCCGCGACACGTGCGCCTTCACCGTCGCGACGCTCATGTGCAGCTCGGCGGCGATGTCGGCGTTCGAGGCGCCGCGGCCGACGGCGAGCGCCACCTCGCGCTCGCGCGCGGTCAGGCGGGCCAGGCGGGCACGGGCGTCGTCGCGGCGGCGGGCGGCGTCGCCGTCGCCGGCGACGAGCGCGATGAGCCGGCGGGTGATCGCCGGCGAGAGCATCGACTCGCCGGCGTGGACGAGCTCGATCGCGCGCACGATGTCGGCCGGCGGCGTGTCCTTGAGCAGGAACCCGGCCGCGCCGGCCTGGAGCGCCCGCAGGACGAGCTCGTCGGCGTCGAACGTCGTGAGGACGACGACGGCGGGCGGGTCGGGCTGGCCGCGCACGAGCCGGGTGGCGGCGATGCCGTCCAGCTGCGGCATGCGGATGTCCATGAGCAGCACGTCCGGGCGGTGGCGGTCGACGGCGCCGAGCACCTCGCGCCCGTCGCCGGCCTCGCCGACGACGCGGATCGACGGCGCGCCCGACAGCATCATCCGCAGGCCCGAGCGCACGAGCGGGTCGTCGTCGACGAGCAGGACGCGGATCGGCGCGTCGCTCATGCCGACAGCGGCAGGGTCGCCTCCAGGACGAAGTCGCCGGCCGCGTCCGGGCCGTGCGAGAGCCGGCCGCCGGCGAGCTCGACGCGCTCGCGCAGCCCGATCAGCCCCGCGCCGGCGCCGGGCAGCGGCCCGCCCGCCGCACCCGGGGCGGCGACCGCGACCGGCGCCCGGTTGACGACGCTGACGGCCAGCTGCGGGCCGGCGACCGCCACGCGCACGCGGACCGCCGCGCCCGGCGCGTGCTTGCGCGCGTTCGTCAGCCCCTCCTGGACGATCCGGTAGGCGGCGCGCCCGATCGCGGCGGGCACCGCGTCGAGGTCGCCGGCCAGCTCGAGGTCGATCCGCGCCCCGGCCGCGCGGCCCTCCTCGACGAGCGCCGGCACGTCGGCGAGCGTCGGCTGCGGCGGCTCGGTGCCCGCCTCGTCGCCCTCGCGCAGGACGCCGACGATCGCCCGCAGCTCCTCGAGCGCGGCGCGCGCCGTCTCGCGGATCACGCCGGCCGCCTGCGCGATCTCCTCCGGCGGCGCGTCCGGGCGGAACTCGAGCGCGCCGGCGTGGACGCTCAGCAGCGACACGCGGTGGGCGAGGACGTCGTGCATCTCGCGGGCGATCCGCCGCCGCTCGGCCTCGCGCGCCTGCTCGACCCGCAGGCGCTGCTCGGCCTCCAGTCGGGCCGCGCGCTCGCGCAGCGACCGCACGAGCTCGCGGCGCGCCCGGATGAACAGCCCCCAGCCGACGACGACCGCGGTGACGAGCAGCCCGATCGCGACGCTGAGCGCCAGCGGGTCCTGCGCGTCGGGGTAGACGAGCGCGTAGGCGACCGACGCCCCGGCCTGGGCGGCGAGCACGGCGGCCAGGCCCCGCCGCGACGAGCGGATCGCCGCGTTGAACAGCGCGACGAGGGCCGGCCCGACGGCGAGGCCCGACACGGCCGACAGCGCCCCGACCGCGATCCCGACCCCGGTCGGGTGCGGGCGCCGCCACCACAGCAGGAGGCCGGCGACCACCCCGAGCGCGACGTCGACGGCGACGAGCCCGGCGCCGTGGTCGTCCCACGCGTCGAACAGGATGCCGGCGCCGATCAGCCAGGCGAGCAGCAGCGCGCACGCGTCGACGGCCCAGTCGCGCGCCGACCGGCGCCGGTCGTCCGGGCGGCCCAGCTCCCCGGGGAGCAGCCGCCGCTGCCACGTCGCCACGCCGGCCTCCTGATCGCCCGCGCTCATCGCGCCACAGCGTACGTCGGCGCCCCCGCCGCGACCCCCGACCGAAGTCGGGGGCGAGGACCGTCCGACGGCGGTGCCGCCATGGCCCCGCGGCCGTGGCCGCGGCGGCCCGCGGCGCCGGTCCTCGGCGCCATGATCGAATGCGTCGGACTCACGAAGCGCCTCGGCGGCCGCACGGTCGTCGAGGACGTGACGTTCCGCTGCGAGCCCGGGACGATCACCGGGTTCCTCGGGCCCAACGGCGCGGGCAAGACGACGACCCTGCGGATGCTCTGCGGGCTGTCGCGCCCCGACGCCGGCCGCGCCACCGTCCTCGGCCGCCCGTTCGCGGCGCTGCCCAACCCGGGGCGCCGCGTCGGCGTCCTCCTCGACGCCGCCGCCCAGCACGGCGGGCGGCGCGGGCGCGAGGCGCTCGCCGTCGCCGCGCGGACGATGGGCGTCGACCCGGGCCGCGTCGACCCGCTCCTGGCGCTCGTCGGCCTCGACCGGGCCGCCGCGCGCCGGCGGGTGGGCCGGTGCTCGCTCGGGATGCGCCAGCGGCTCGGGGTCGCCCAGGCGCTGCTCGGCGACCCGCAGGTGCTCGTCCTCGACGAGCCGGCCAACGGCCTCGACCCCGAGGGCATCCGCTGGATGCGCGAGCTCCTGCGCGACTTCGCCGACCGCGGCGGGACCGTCCTGCTGTCGTCGCACCTGCTCGCCGAGGTCGAGCTGCTCGTCGACCGGGTCGTGATCATCGCCGGCGGCCGGGTGCGGGCGGCCGGCGGCCGCGACGAGCTGCTGGCCGGGCGCGGCACGCTCGTGCGGGCCGCCGACGAGGCCGCGCTCGCCGCCGCGCTCGCCGCCGACGGGCTCGACGCCCGCCGCACGCCCGGCGGCGACCTCCTCGTCGACGCCGAGCCCGAGCGGGTCGGCCGGGCCGCCCGCGACGCCGGCGTCGTCCTCACCCGCCTGGGCGAGGCGCGGGGCGCCGGCCTGGAGCAGGTGTTCTTCGCGCTGACCCGCGGCGAGGCCCCGGCGCCCGCCGGCGCCCGCCGTCCCGTCGACGACCTTGCGGAGGCGATCCGATGACGTCCGCCGCCCTCGCCCTGCGCCGCCTGCCGCGCCCGGGCGCCGACCCCGACGCCCGCCCCTCGCTCGCGCGGCTCACCGGCGTCGAGCTGCGCAAGATGGCCGACACGCGCGCCGGCTTCTGGCTGCTGGCCGCGATCGGCCTGGGCACGGTCGCGGCCGCCGTCCTCATGGCCGCCCTCGCCGAGCCCGCCCACCAGACCCTGCGCGGGATGCTCGAGGTCGTCGTCCTGCCGACCGCGATCCTGCTGCCGGTCGCCGGCGTCCTGCTCGTCACCGCCGAGTGGGGGCAGCGCACCGCGCTGGCGACGTTCGCGCTCGTGCCCGTCCGCGGGCGCGTGCTCGCCGCGAAGGCCGCCGCCGCGTCGCTGGCGTCGGTCGCCGCCGCCGCGCTCTGCCTCGCGGCCGCCGCGGCGGGGACCGCGGCCGCCGCGCCCGGCGTCGAGGGCGCCTGGAGCCTGCCCGCCGCCCAGGTCGGCCAGCTCGCGCTCTACGCGGTCACCGGGACGCTGGTCGGGGTCGGCTTCGGCGCCGTCCTGCTCGCGAGCGCGCCGGCGATCGTCGCGCTGTTCGCCGTCCCGATCACCTGGGGCGTCGTCTCGGCGGTCGCCGGCATCGAGGACGTCGCCCGCTGGGCCGACGTCGACCGCGGCCTGGCGCCGCTGCTGGAGGGGCCGATGAGCGCGGTCGAGTGGGCGCGCGCCGGCACGACGCTGCTCGTGTGGATGGCGCTGCCGCTGGCGGCCGGGGCGTGGCGGATCAGCCGCGCGGAGATCCGCTGAGCCACTCGCGCATCGTCAGGTGCTCGAAGCGGTGCTCCCCGTCGCGCAGCTCGCGGCGCAGCTCGCCGAGGAGCCCGTAGCGCTCGGCGACGACGTTGTGCTGGTGGATCGTCTCGAGGTTCTCCTGGCGGGCGGAGACGAAGTGCTCGTCCGACAGCTCCGGCAGGTCCTCGACGACGCCGCGCACCATCTCGCGCACGCAGTCCTCGACGAACCGCGGCCGGCGGTGGGCCTTCTCGACGACCGAGCCCTCGTCGGTGCGCTTCATCAGCTCGTAGATCTCGCTCGACATCGCGTCCTCGACGATCGCCAGCAGGCGGGCGGCGTCGAGCTCGATGTCGCAGCCCTCCGGGCAGCCGATGTGGAGCGTGCCCAGGCCGCGCTGGTTGTGGGTGGCGACGGGGACGTCCTCGAGGATCTGCTCGATCTGCTCGTCGCTGAAGCCGTGGGCGGCCAGGCGCTCGCGGGCGGCGCCGGCGACGAGCTGCTGCGCGCACGGGCAGGCGGTCATCCCCTGGGCGGCGACGCCGACGAGGCGGCGGGTGCCGTGCTCGCTCGCCGCGGCCGAGCCGAACAGCGTGTAGATCTCCTGCGTCTGGATGCCGGAGACCGGCGCCGGCTTGTGCTCGGGGTAGCGCGCGGCGATCGTCACCTCGGCCCGCCGCGCCCCCTGGCGCTCGCGCACGAGCTCCGCGATGCGGACCGCGAGGCGCTCGGCGCGGAACGCCTCCTCGCCGAGCACGACCTCCCCGATGACGTCGTTGACGGTCTCCTCGAAGCGCGACATGTGCGCGCCCTTCTGCGCCGGCCCGAGGTCCACGAAGCACTCCAGCCGCGCGAAGAACAGCTGCTGCTGGACGCGGATGACCTTCTCGACGCCGGTCACCCCGACGCGGGAGAGGGAGATGCGCACCGTCGGGGTGCTGGCCTGGACGTCGGGGGTCGCAACGAGCTGCATCTCTTCAACGTTAGCGGTCCCCTGTGCTATCACTCACGGCGGGGAGAAGAGGGGAACAGTGCCTCACGCCGACGGCGGCGCCCGCCGCAACAGAAGCAACGGATCACGCTTCACGCTCAGGGGGAGCTCTTTTGACGGAGAAGGCTGAGGTGCTGCTGGCGGACGAGGCGCCGATCCACGAGCTGGAGGAGCTGCGCGACCTCATCGCGGCCGGCCACGAGCGCGGCTACGTGACGATCGAGGAGATCCAGGCCTGCCTCGAGGAGGTCGAGGTCACGAAGGAGCAGGTCTCCGAGCTCCACGCGCACCTCGTCGACCAGGGCATCGACATCGTGGGCGCCGACGGGCGCCCCGTCACGGGCTCGGCGGAGCCCAAGCGCGACAAGGACGACGACGCCGCCGCGGCCGCGTCGCCGAAGAAGCCGGAGATCGACCTCACGGTCGAGCCGTCGCTGGACTCGCTGCGGCTGTACCTGCGCTCGATCGGGCGCGTGCCGCTGCTGACGGCGGCCGAGGAGGTCGCGCTGGCCAAGCGCATCGAGCGCGGCGACATGGCCGCCAAGCAGCAGATGGTCGAGGCGAACCTCCGCCTCGTCGTGTCGATCGCCAAGGGGTACCTGGGCCGCGGGCTGACGTTCCTGGACCTCATCCAGGAGGGCTCGCTCGGGCTCATCCGCGCCGTCGAGAAGTTCGACTACCGGCGCGGCTACAAGTTCTCGACCTACGCGACCTGGTGGATCCGCCAGGCGGTGACGCGCGCGATCGCCGACAAGGGCCGCACGATCCGCATCCCGGTCCACATGGTCGAGAAGCTCAACAAGGTCGTGCACGTCGAGCGCCAGCTCGTCCAGTCGCTCGGCCGCGAGCCGACCCCGGAGGAGATCGCCGCCCAGCTCGACTGCCACCCGCGCGAGGTCCGCGACATCCTGCGCATGTCCCAGCAGCCGATCTCGCTGGAGAAGCCGATCGGCGAGGAGGACGAGTCGGAGCTCGGCGACTTCGTCGAGGACCAGACCGCGGAGTCCCCGTTCGAGCTCGCCTCCGAGAACCTCCGCCGCGAGAACGTGCGCAAGGCGCTGGCCGCGCTGCCGCAGCGCGAGCGCGAGGTGATCGAGATGCGCTTCGGGCTGACCGGCGAGCGGCCGCGGACGCTCGAGGAGGTCGGGCGCGCGTTCAACGTCACGCGCGAGCGGATCCGCCAGATCGAGAACCACACGCTGAAGAAGCTCGAGTCGCTGCCCGAGGCCCAGCGCCTCCGGGACGCCGGGTGACCGGCGCGGGCGGCCTGCGCCGTGACGGCCTGATCACCGGGCGGGCGTTCGCCCAGGGGGCGGTGGGGGGGGCGGGCCGGGGGGGGGGGGGGGGCGGTGGGGGGGGTTTTTAAAAAA
>JADGIB010000251.1 GCA_019683665.1 Solirubrobacteraceae bacterium | reverse complement strand
TTCCTGATGGTCACGAAGCCGTTCTGACCCGGCGCACAGGCGGACGTTCCGACCCGGCCCGGGCGGGGTAGCCGTCGGCGCGTGAGCCCCGACGACCCCCCGCCCGACCGCACCGACGCGGGCCTCGACCGCGACGTCGGCGCCGGCTACCCCGAGGAGCAGCCGCCCGGCGCCCGGCCGGGCGAGCCCAACCGCGAGGACGCCGCCGACGAGGAGGCCGCCCGCGACGCGCCCGACCCCGACGGCGGCCGCGACAGCGACCCGCAGACGGCGACGGGCAACCCCGGCGCGGCGGGCTGACGCCGACGCCGCCCGCCGGGCCGAGGCGCCCGGCGCGGCTAGCTAGCCGCGGCCGGGCAGCGTGACGATGTTCAGGTCCAGCGGGAACCGGCGGTGCTGGGGCCGCGGCGCGAACCGCTCGCCGCCCCAGACGATCCCGATGTCGGGCGTCGCGTCGAACTCGGCGACCGGGATCTGCCCGGTCAGCGCGAAGCGGCGCAGGACGAACGGGACGCCGTCGGAGCCCAGCGGCGACGGGCCGCGCATGACGTGGAAGTGCAGGTGCGGGGCCGACGTGTTGCCGGTGTTGCCGAGCCGACCGATGACCTGGCCGCGGCGGACCCGCTGTCCGCGCCGGACGCGGACGCTGCCCTGGCGCAGGTGGGCGTAGAACGCGTACAGGCCGTGCCCGAGCGACATGACGACGTGGTTGCCGTCGACGGTCTCCAGGCTGATCGAGGTCGGCGGCGGCAGCGTCCCCGGCACCTGGTCCTCGAGCGTGTTCAGCGTCGAGACGACGACGCCGTCGGCGACCGCGCGCACCGGCGCGTCGTAGTTGGCGTACTGGCGCACGTCGGTGCCGTCGCCGGTGTGGAAGCGGCCCTCCTCGTTGAGGCGCATCCAGTCGATCGCGAACCGCTGCGAGTCGAAGAAGCCGCCGTTGAGCGTCTGCAGCGACCCGCGGTGGACGATCTCCGGGCTGCAGCAGCCGTTGGCGGCCACCCAGCGCGGCCCGCGCAGCGGCGCGTCGAGCACGATCGGGCGCCCGTCGCGGATGCCGTACCGGCCGCCCGTGTACGTCAGCTCGGCCGGCTCGGCGGCCCCCGGGTTGTCGGCGCCGAGCAGCCGCAGCCGGTGGACCACGTGCCGCGGCACGTCGCGGCGGCGGTCGAAGGCCAGCTCCACGTAGAGGAGGCGCATCTCGTTGGGCGGGATGACCGCGTCGTCCGCCGGGCTGGGGAAGAGGGTGCGCAGGCGGCCGACGAGCTCGTCGCCGGCGAACCGGGCGAGCACGCGCGCGGGCCGCGCGGCGTCGAGGACGCTCACCTCCTGGATCGTCGCGGGCACGCCCTTGCCGTTGACGAGCTGCAGCTCGTAGACGACGTGCCAGCGGCCGTCGGTCCCCTCGACCGGCATCGTGCTCGGCCCGACCGGAGATATGGTCACCGGGGTGAACACGTCCCGCACCGGGGCCGGGAGGGCCGCCCGCGCCTGGGCCGTCCCTGCCGCGCTCGCCGCCGTCGCCAGCGCGACCGCCGCCGTCGCCACCGCCTTCCTCCATCCGTGCACGAACCCGTCTCCTTTGCGTCGCCGAGGAGGTCCGCAGTCTTCCAGGCCCGGCGGCCGCGTGTGGTCGCTCCCCCGCCCCGGCGCGGGCGACGGGCGCCTGGCGCGCGTTGATCCTCGGCGGCAGCGCCCCGACGAACGCGAGCGCGCGGTCGGCCCAGGCCGCGAGCTGCGCGTCGGTCGCGATGCCGCCGGGCCGGCGCGTGGGGGTCGCAGCGCCCCCGCGGCCGGGGAGGAATCCGCCCGGCCGCGTGTCCCGGGCGGCTGGTTGGATCGCCCCGTGACCGGCCTCGCGACGATGATCCGCCGCTGTGGGCCGGTCCGGACGGCGGCGGTCGCGGCGGCGTCCCTGGCCGCGACCGGGGCCGTCAGTTCCCCAGCCGCGGCCGCCGCGTCGCCCGCCGCGCAGGCGCGGCAGGTCGCCGAGGTCGCGCGGGCCGCGATGGCCGACCTGCGGCTCGCCGGGCTCATCGTGCGGGTCGACCGCGGCCGCCGGAACGTCGCGACGGTCGCGCTCGGGCAGTCGATGACCGGCGTCCCGGTCACGCCCGACATGCGCTTCCGGATCGGCTCGGAGAGCATCCCGATGCTGACGACCGTCCTCCTCCAGCTGCAGGAGGAGGGCCGGCTCGACCTCGACGACCCGCTGGCCAAGCACCTGCCCGACAGCGGCGTGCCGAACGCCGACCGGGTCACGCTGCGGATGCTCGGCCACTCGATCTCGGGCTATCCGGACTGGATCCAGGGCAACCCGGCGTTCGTCGACCTCCTGCTCGCCAACCCGTTCCGGCTGTGGAGCGAGCAGGAGCTCCTCGACCACGCGTTCGCCCAGCCGCTCGTCTGCGAGCCCGGCACCTGCTTCCACTACGCGCACACGAACTTCCTCCTGCTGGGCCGGGTGATCCGCGCCGTCACCGGCCGGCCGTTCGCCGCGGTCGTGCGCGAGCGGGTCCTGCGGCCCCTGCGCCTGGGCCAGACGACGATCACCCGCACCGCGCGGATGCCCGAGCCGGTCCTGCACGCCTACGGCACCGACCGCGGCCCCTACGAGGACACGAGCTTCTGGAGCCCGTCCTGGGGGCTGGGGAACGGGCAGCTCATGGTCAGCACCGTCCGCGACGTCGCCCGCGCCGCGCGCGGCGTCCTCGGCGGGCGGCTCGTCAGCCGCGCGAGCGAGCGCGAGCTCGTCCAGCGCCTCCCGGTCGCGCAGGCGCCGCTGCCCGGCGTCGGCTTCGGCCTCGGGGTCGTCCTCGCCGGCGACTGGCGGGTCCAGAACCCGTACGTCAACAACTACGCCGGGGTCATGGCGTACCTGCCCGCGCAGCGCCTCTCGGTCGCGATCGTCTCCACCCGCGCGATCGACGCCGACTTCGACGGCGGCAACCCGAGCGAGGCCGTCCTCGCCCGGCTCGCGCGGGCGCTCGCGCCCGGCCACCCGATGCCGCTGGGCGGCGGGATCTGATCAGGCCGGCCGGCCGCGCGGCGCGTCCGGCGACGCCGCCGCCCGGCCCGGCCACACCCAGTCGCGCAGCTCCGGAGGGTCGTCGCCGACCTCGCGCGTGTAGGCCCGGTGGCGCAGCCGCTCGTCGACCATGTGCTGGCGCAGCGACGCCGCCCGCGGCCCGAGCCCCGGCACCCGGTCGATCACGTCGATGACGAGGTGGAAGCGGTCGAGGTCGTTGAGCATGACCATGTCGAACGGCGTCGTCGTCGTGCCCTCCTCCTTGTAGCCGCGCACGTGGAGGTTCGCGTGGTTCGTCGCCCGGTACGTCAGGCGGTGGATGAGCCACGGGTAGCCGTGGTAGGCGAACACGATCGGCCGGTCGGTCGTGAACAGCGCGTCGAACTCGCGCCGCGACAGCCCGTGCGGGTGCTCGCGCTCGTCCTGCAGGCGCATGAGGTCGACGACGTTGACGACCCGCACGCGCAGGTCCGGCAGGTGCTCGCGCAGCAGCCACGCGGCGGCGAGCGTCTCGAGCGTCGGGATGTCGCCCGCGCAGGCGAGGACGACGTCCGGGTCGCCGTCCTCGTTGCCGGCCCAGTCCCAGATCCCCAGCCCGCGCGTGCAGTGCAGGACCGCCTCGTCCATCGACAGGTACTGGAGCGCCGGCTGCTTGCCGGCGACGATGACGTTCACGTACTGGCGGCTGCGCAGGCAGTGGTCGGTGACCGACAGCAGCGTGTTCGCGTCCGGCGGCAGGTAGACGCGGATCACCCCCGGCTTCTTGTTGACGACGTGGTCGATGAAGCCCGGGTCCTGGTGGGAGAACCCGTTGTGGTCCTGGCGCCAGACGTGCGACGACAGCAGGTAGGTCAGCGACGGGACCGGCGCCCGCCACGGGATCCGGTTCGTCATCTCCAGCCACTTCGCGTGCTGGTTGAACATCGCGTCGACGATGTGGATGAACGCCTCGTAGCAGTTGAAGATCCCGTGGCGGCCGGTGAGCAGGTAGCCCTCCAGCCAGCCCTGGCAGAGGTGCTCGCTGAGGATCTCCATCACGCGCCCGTCCGGGGCGAGGTGGTCGTCGCCGGGCTCCGCCTCGGCCATCCACGCGCGGTCGGTCGCCTCGAACACCGCCGCCAGCCGGTTCGAGGCCGTCTCGTCGGGCCCCATGACCCGGAACGTGCGCGGGTTGCGGGCGATCACGTCGCGCAGGAACGCGCCGGTCACCCGCGTCGACTCGGCGGTCGCCGCGCCCGGGTCCGGCACGTCGACGGCGTAGTCGCGGAAGTCGGGCAGCTCCAGCGGCCGGGTCAGCAGGCCGCCGTTCGCGTGCGGGTTGGCGCCCATCCGCCGGTCGCCCTGCGGCGCGAGCGCGGCCAGCTCGGGCCGCAGCGCGCCCGCGTCGTCGAACAGCTCCTCGGGGCGGTACGAGCGCAGCCACGCCTCGAGCGCCTCGAGGTGGCCGGGCCGTTGCGCCAGCCCCGCCAGCGGCACCTGGTGGGAGCGGAACGTGCCCTCGACCGGCTCCCCGTCGACCTCCCGGGGCCCGGTCCAGCCCTTCGGGGTGCGCAGGACGATCATCGGCCAGGCCGGGCGCGAGCGGTCGCCGTCCTCGCGCGCGCGGCGCTGGATCGCCCGGATCTCGCCGACGACCTCGTCGAGCGTCGCCGCCATCCGCCGGTGCATCTCCCCGGGGTCGGACCCGGTGACGAACCGCGGCGCGTACCCGTAGCCCTCGAGCAGCGCGGCGAGCTCGGCCTGCGGGATGCGCGCGAGGATCGTCGGGTTGGCGATCTTGTAGCCGTTGAGGTGGAGGATCGGCAGGACCGCGCCGTCGACGGCCGGGTTGAGGAACTTGTTCGCGTGCCAGCTCGCGGCCAGCGGCCCGGTCTCGGCCTCCCCGTCGCCGACGACGCAGCAGACGAGCAGGTCCGGGTTGTCGAACGCGGCCCCGTAGGCGTGCGCGAGCGAGTAGCCCAGCTCGCCGCCCTCGTTGATCGAGCCCGGGGTCTCCGGCGCGACGTGGCTGGGGATCCCGCCCGGGAACGAGAACTGCCGGAACAGCCGCCGCAGCCCCTCCTCGTCGCGGCCGATCTGCGGGTAGACCTCGCTGTAGGTGCCCTCCAGGTAGACGTTGGCGACGAGGCCGGGGCCGCCGTGCCCGGGCCCGGTGACGAAGATCGCGTTCAGGTCGTCGCGCGCGATCACCCGGTTGAGGTGGACGTAGGCGAAGTTCAGGCCGGGCGTCGTGCCCCAGTGGCCGAGCAGCCGCGGCTTGACGTGCTCGAGGCGCAGCGGCTCGCGCAGCAGCGGGTTGTCGAGCAGGTAGATCTGGCCGACCGACAGGTAGTTGGCGGCCCGCCAGTAGGCGTCCATCCGCGCGAGCTCGGATGCGGTCGGCGG
>JADGIB010000250.1 GCA_019683665.1 Solirubrobacteraceae bacterium | reverse complement strand
GTCCGGGCCCGCCGCGCCCGCCGGGCCGGCCGCCCAGGCCGGCGGCGAGACGGCCGCGTCCGGGCCCGCGCCGTCGCCCGTGCCGACCGCCGCGCCGGCCACGCCGGCCGCCCCGGTCGCGCGCAGTCCCGTCCCGGCGCCCGTCGCGACGCCGGCGCAGGCCCCGGCCGCCGTGGCCGAGGTCGTGCACATCGCCAGCGCCCGCGGCGTCGACCGGGCCCGGATCGTCCTGCACCCCGACAGCCTCGGCGGCATCGAGGTCCGCCTCGAGCACGGCGCCGGCGGCCTGCGGGCCACGCTCCACGTCGAGCACGTCGACGCGCTCGCCACGCTCCAGAGCGGCCTCGGCGAGCTGCGCCGCGGCCTCGAGGCGCGCGGCGTGACGGTCGAGACGCTCGACCTGAGCCTCGCCCCCGGCCACGGCGGCGAGCGCGAGGAGCGCAACGGCGCGGCCGGCGGCGACGGGAGCTTCGGCGCCCCGCGTCCCGGCGACGTCGACCCGCTCGCGCCCGGCGACGACCCGACCCTGACCACCACGACCGCGTCGACGGACCGGCCCGCGGCCGGCGTCCTCGTCGACGTCATGGCCTGAAGGAGGACGCCATGAGCACGATCTCCGGCATCGGCCAGGACGTGATCGTCCCCGAGACCACGGGCACGTCGGCGACCGCCTCCACCGGCGTCGACGCCCTCTCGAAGGGCACCCCGACGACCTACACCGGCGACCGCAAGAAGACCGGGTCCGAGTTCGGCATGGACAAGGACGCGTTCCTGAGGATCCTCGTCGAGCAGCTGCGCCACCAGGACCCGGCCCAGCCGGGCGACTCGACCGAGTACGTCATGCAGATGACGCAGTACTCGATCCTGGAGCAGCTGACGAACATCAGCGAGACGGTCCAGGTCCAGCACGCCGACAGCGTCGGCAACACCGCGATCAACCTCGTCGGCCGCACCGTCACCTACGTCGACGCCGACGGCGGCGAGCACACCGGCACGGTCACGAACGTGGCCTTCGACGGCACCGGCCCGAAGCTGACGGTCGGCGACGCGACCGGCATCGAGCTCGGCTCGATCAAGGAGGTCCGATGAGCCAGGTCAACCCCGCGCTGATCCCGCCCGGCATCGACCCGGGACCCGCGGCCGGCGGCCGCGCGGCGACCGTCCCGGCGCCGTCCACCTCGTTCAGCGAGGTGCTCGGCGCCCGCACCGCCGCCGTCCAGTTCTCCGGCCACGCGCTGGAGCGGCTGCGCCGCCGCGGCATCGAGGTCGACGAGCTGTCGATGGCCCGCCTCCAGGGCGGCGTCGACCGCGCGGCCAGCAAGGGATCGCGCGAGTCCGTCGTCTTCGTCGACGACAAGGCGTTCGTCGTCTCGGTCCGCAACCGGACGGTGATCACCGCCGTCGACAGCGCGCACATGCGCGAGCACGTGTTCACGAACATCGACTCGGCGGTCATCGCCTAGCGCGACCCGCCGGACATCGACTCGGCTGGCCCTCTTGCGAGGAGGCCGAGCCGTCAGGAAGGAGCAGCACCACCATGATGCGTTCGATGTACTCCGCGATCAGCGGTCTGAAGGCCCAGCAGACGATGCTCGACGTCACGGCCAACAACCTGGCCAACGTCAACACGATCGGCTTCAAGGCGAGCGCCACGAGCTTCCAGGACGCGCTGTCGCAGACGCAGCGCGGCGCCGCCGCCGCGAACGCGGGCGGCTTCGCCGGCCAGGCCGCCGCCCAGGTCGGCCTCGGCGTCCAGATCGGCGCGATCACGAACCGGATGACCGGCGGCGGCCTGCAGACGACCGGCAACCCGCTCGACATCGCGATCTCGGGCGAGGGCTGGATGCGCGTCGCGCTGGCGCCCGGCGCGCCGAACCCGGCGAACCCGACCGCGGGCACCCCGGCCGTCGCCGCGATGAACTACACGCGCGCCGGCAACTTCATCCGCAACAACGAGGGCTTCCTGACGACCCAGGACGGCTACTACGTCATCGGCCGCTCCGGGACCGGCGCGGGCGCCGTCGACTGCTACATCAACATCCCGACCGGCGCGACCGACATCTCGATCGGCGCGGACGGCTCGGTGAGCTTCGTGCCGCCGGCGGGCTGGGCCCCGGGGCCCGGCATGCCGCCGATCGGCGCCGACGGCCGGGCCATCGCCGGCTACGTGAGCCTGGCGACGTTCCCGAACGAGCAGGCGCTCGCCCACGCCTCCGGCAACCGCTTCATCGCCAACGCGGCGAGCGGCGCCGAGGTCGTCGGCACGCCCTCCAGCGTCGGGTACGGCACCGCGGTCGGCGGCGCCATCGAGATGTCGAACGTCGACCTCGCCACCGAGTTCACGAACATGATCGTCGCCCAGCGTGGCTTCCAGGCCAACTCGCGGGTCATCTCGACCGGCGACGAGATGCTCCAGGACCTCGTCAACCTCAAGCGGTAAGCCGACGGGCGGCCGCCGGCGGGCCGACGGGCCCGCACGGTTGACGATCGCGCGGGCGGGGCGTCTCGGAGGGATTCGCCCCGCCCTCTGCGCGTTCTCACTCCTCCACCACGGGAACCGGACCATGATCATCCTCCACCGCCTCAACCACGACGAAGAGCCGTTCCACCTCAACCCGGACCTGATCGCCGTGATCGAGTCCTCGCCGGACACGATGCTCCACCTCACGACCGGGGTGAAGCTCGCGGTCTCCGAGAGCGTCAACGAGGTGGTGGCCAAGGTCCTCGACTGGCGCACCCAGATCGCCTACCGGGCGCTGCGGATGGCGAACTCGGGCTCGTAGCCCGCGCGGGGCGTCCAGAACGGGCGCCACGGGGTGAAGAGTCGGGCGCCGGTGCCGATCACAGGGACAGGATGAAGGCCGCATCTGCCATCGGCGTGCTCGGCGGGATCGCCTGCATCGCCGTCGCCGCCACCCTCGAGGGGACCCCGCTCACGGCGCTGTTCGTCCTGCCCGCGTGGATCATCGTCCTCGGCGGGACGTTCTGCGCGACGCTGGGCTCCACGGGGTTCGAGGGGGTCAAGTCGATCCCCACCGGCTACAAGGTGGCCTTCTCGCCGCCGCCGCTCGACCGCCTCGCCCACCTGCGCTCGCTCGTCTCCTTCTCCGAGCGCGCCCGCAAGGAGGGCCTGCTGGCCCTCGAGTCCGACCTCGAGCAGATCGACGACGACTTCACCCGCAACGGCCTCCAGCTCGTCGTCGACGGCACCGACCCCGAGCTCGTCCGCGAGGTCCTCGAGGGCGAGATCGCCGGGATGCAGGCCCGCCACAAGGCCGTCTACGAGGTGTTCGAGAAGGCCGGCGGCCTCTCGCCGACGATCGGCATCATCGGCACGGTCGTCTCCCTCATCCACGTGCTCGGCAACCTGGCCGACCCGGCCAGCCTCGGCCCGTCGATCTCCAGCGCGTTCATCGCGACGCTCATGGGCGTCGGCAGCGCGAACCTCGTCTACTTCCCGATCGCCAACCGCCTGAAGCGGCTGTCAAGCGAGGAGGCCGACATGCGCGCGATGGTCCTCGACGGCGTGCTCGCCATCCAGGCCGGCGACAACCCGCGCATCGTGACCCAGAAGCTGCTGACGTTCCTCCCGCCCGAGGAGCGCGGCGCCGCGCAGGAGCCGTCCCCGACCCTGCGGCCCGTCGCCGACGAGCCGCAGCAGGCCGCCGCCGCGGCGTAGGGCGATGGCACGGCTCGGCAAGGGGAGGCGCGGCCACGGCGAGGTCGAGCACGACGACAGCGAGCGCTGGCTCGTCAGCTACGCCGACATGGTCACCCTGCTGATGGCGCTCTTCATCGTCCTGTTCGCGATCGCGAACGTGAACACGGCGAAGTTCGACGAGCTGCGCAAGTCGCTGGCCAACGCGTTCGACGGCCCGGTCAAGGAGGGCGGCGGCAGCGTCCTCGACGGGGGCGCCTCCGACGCCGCGGTCCAGGGCACGATCCTCGACCAGCGCGCCGGCGACGGCAGGAGCGCCGCCCGGCAGGAGGCCGAGGACCTCCAGCGGCTGAAGGAGCGCATCGACGCCTACGCCCGCGAGCGCGGCCTCTCCGACAAGCTCAGCGCCCGCGTCGAGCGTCGCGGGCTCGTCATCACGATCCTCACCGACGACCTGCTGTTCGACAGCGGGTCGGCGACCCTGCAGCCCGGCGGCCGCCCGCTCGTGCGGGCGATCGGCGGGATCCTCCGCCGCGAGCGCCGCCACCCGATCGTCGTCGAGGGGCACACCGACACCGTCCCGATCTCCGGGCGCTACCCGTCCAACTGGGAGCTGTCCACGGCGCGCGCGTCGACGATCACGCGGGCGCTCGTCGCCACCGGCATCAGACCCAGCCGCCTGACGGCGACGGGGCGCGCCTACTACGACCCGGTCGCCGGCAACGACACCGCTCGCGGCCGGCAGCTGAACCGCCGCGTCCAGATCGTCCTGCCGCGGCAGCACGCGTCGCCGGCCGCCGCGGACGTCGACCCCGTGACCCCCACGCTCGGCCCCGCCGTTCCCCAGTCCTCCGAGGAAGCCGAATGAAGTCGAAGCTGAAGTTCATCATCCCCGTCGTGCTCCTGCTCGCGCTCGGCGGCGTCTACAAGTTCGCGCTGTCGAAGCCGGCCGAGGAGCCGAAGCCGAAGATCGCCGGCGAGGTCTACGTCCTGCCCAGCGAGTTCGTGCTGAACCTGGCCGACGGCAAGTACGCGAAGCTCGGCGTCGCGCTCGTCATGGAGCCGGACGCGCACGTGGCCGCCGACGCCGGCCACGGCTCGTCGTCGGAGGCGCCGGAGGGCTACGGGTCGCTGCCGCAGGAGGCGGTCGTGCGCGACATCGTCACCGACGAGGTGACCGAGTCGTCGGGCGCCGACCTGCAGACGCGCAACGGGCGCCAGCGGCTCAAGCAGAGCATCCTCAAGCGGCTGCACGCGGAGACCGACGTGCCGGCCGACTCCGTCCTGTTCACCGACGTGACCGTCCAGTGAGGAGGTGAAAGCGATGTCCCCCGAGGAGCTCGAGCTCGCCCCGCTTCCCGCGTCCGACGGCTCCGCCGCCCCCGCCGGCGGCGACCTCGCCCGGCTGTTCGACGTCACCGTCGAGCTGTCCGTCGAGGTCGGGCGCACCCGCATGACCCTCGGTCAGGCCCTGTCGCTCGGCCCCGGGTCGGTCGTGGCGCTCAACCGCAGCGCCCGCGAGCCGGTCGACCTGCTCGTCAACGGCAAGCAGGTCGCGCGCGGCGAGGTCGTCGTCATCGACGACGACTTCGGCCTGCGGATCACCGAGGTCAACGAGCTGGAGGACGAGTCCGACGGCGACGACGGCGAGGCGCCCGCCCCCGCCGCCGACGCCGCGGCGTAGGCCCGCGCCGCCCCGCGCCGCCGGGCGCCGGCGGGGCGGGGCCGCCGCCCCGCCCCCGGCCGCGGGCCGGCCTTCTC
>JADGIB010000249.1 GCA_019683665.1 Solirubrobacteraceae bacterium | reverse complement strand
GGGTCAGCCAGGCCCGCGGGATCCCCTGCCCGTCGCGGTCGTGGAAGGTCGGGACGACCTCCTCGACGAGCAGCCGCAGCAGCTCGGCCCCGTCGCGCGTGTCCTGCGCGCCGTGGTCCTCCCACACCTCGCCCGGCAGGGCCCAGCCGTTCGTGCCGTCGTGGGCCTCGGCCCACCAGCCGTCGAGGACGCTGAGCTGCAGCCCGCCGTTGACGACCGACTTCATCCCGCTCGTGCCGCTGGCCTCCAGCGGCGGCCGCGGCAGGTTGATCCACACGTCGCAGCCGGCGACGAGTCGCGCGGCGGTGTCGAGGTCGTAGTCCTCGAGGAAGACGACCCGCCCGCCGACCCCGTCGGCGCCGCGCACGGCGAACAGCCGCTGGAGCGTCCGCTTGGCCTCGTCGTCGCGCGGGTGCGCCTTGCCGGCGAGCAGGAGCTGGACCGGCCGGTCGCCGTGGAGCAGCTCGAGGCCGGCGTCCAGCTGGGAGAGCAGCAGCGACACGCGCTTGTAGGTCGCCGCGCGCCGGGCGAACCCGAGCGTGAGGGCGTCGGGGTCGAGCGCCTCGGCCGAGCGGGCGTAGGCGACCGCGTCGCCGCGGGCCAGGCGCTCGCGCACGCCGCGCGCCCGCGCGTGCTCGACGAGCGCGCGGCGCTGCTGCTCGCGCACCCGCCACAGCTCCTCGTCGGGGACCGCGTCGAGCGCCGCCCACGTCCGCGGGTCGGCGGCCCGCCGCCACCAGCCGTCGCCGAGGTGGCGGTCGAGCAGCGCCCGCATCGGCGCCCCGACCCAGGTCGGGACGTGGACGCCGTTGGTGACCGAGCCGATCGGCACCGCGTCGGCCGAGCGGCCCGGCCACAGGCCCTGCCACATCTGGCGGGCGACCTCGCCGTGGCGGCGGCTGACGCCGTTGGCGGCGCGGCTTGTGCGCAGCGCGAACTGGGTGACGCCGAACGGCTCGCCGCCGTCATCGGGGTGGGTGCGCCCCAGCCGCAGGAGCCCGTCGACCCCGAGGCCGACGCGCTCGGCGAGCGGGCCGGCCGCGGCGGCGACCTGCTCGGGCGCGTACGTGTCGTTGCCGGCGGGCACCGGCGTGTGGGTCGTGAAGACGGTGCGGGCGCGGGCGGCGGCGAGCGCCCCGTCGAGGTCGGCGCCGGCGCGCCGCTCCTGGGCGACGAGCTCGAGGCTCGCGAAGGCGGCGTGGCCCTCGTTGAGGTGCAGGACGCGCGGCGCGAGCCCGAGCGCGTCGAGGGCGCGCACGCCGCCGACGCCGAGGACGAGGTACTGGGCCAGGCGCAGGTCGGGGTCGCCGACGTAGAGGCGGGCGGTGATCCAGCGGTCGACCGGGTCGTTCTCGGGCCGGTCGGTGTCGAGCAGGTAGAGCGGGACACGGCCGACCTGGACGCGCCAGACCCGGGCGGCGACGTCGCGCCCGCCGATCGGGACGGTGACGACGAGCGGCGCCCCGCCGGGGCCGGTGACCGGCACGGTCGCCAGCCGCCGCGGGTCGCGGTCCACCCACGACTCCTGCTGCCAGCCGCTCTGGTCGATGCGCTGGCGGAAGTAGCCCTCGCGGTAGAGGAGGCCGACGGCGACGAGGTCGACGCCCTGGTCGGAGGCCTGCTTGAGGAGGTCGCCGGCGAGCGCGCCGAGGCCGCCGGAGTAGATCGGCAGCGAGCGGTGGACGGCGTACTCGGCGCAGAGGAACGCGATCGCGCCCGGGGCCCCGGCCGGCTCGCCGGGGCGCTCGCGCTCCGCCGCGGCGCGCGCGGCGAGCTCGCCGGCGCGGGCCGTGAGCGCCGCGTCCCGGGCGGCGGCGTCGAGCGCGGCGGCGTCGGCGGTCAGCAGCAGCTCGACCGGGTTGTGCTCGGCCCGCTCCCAGCCCTCGGGGTCGATCGCGGCGAACGCCTCGGCCGCCCCCGGCAGCCAGGACCAGCGCAGGTCGTAGGCGAGGCGCGCGAGCGGCCGCAGCGGCTCGGGGACGCGGGCCGCGAGCGCCGCGGCGGCGCGTTCGATGTCCGGGGCCATCCGGGGATGTAAGCACGGGCCGCGGTCCGGGGACGGTCCGCCCCGCTTGCCAGGCGCCCGCCCGGCCGCTATGAACCCGCGACCGGGCGGCTCGGCGGACGGCCCGGGACGCGCGGCCGCCGTGCCCGGTAACATGTCGATGACTGTGTGTCATCTCCAGGGGGAGGCAGGATGCTGAACCGTCGACAGCTGCTTCAGTCCGCCGCCGCGGCGGCGCCGGCGCTGATGCTCGGCCAGGCGGCGGCGCGGGCGCAGAGCGGCGGGCCGAGCGCGAAGGGCATGAACGTCGTCCTGTTCATCACCGACCAGGAACGGGCGATCCAGCACTTCCCGCGCGGCTGGGCCCAGCGGCACCTGCCCGGCCTCACGCGCCTGCAGGCGAACGGGATCACGTTCGAGAACGCGTTCAGCAACGCGTGCATGTGCTCCCCGGCGCGGTCGACGCTGCTGACCGGCTACTACCCGGCCCAGCACGGCGTGAAGTACACGCTCGAGGAGGACATGCCCGACGACCGCTACCCGCAGGTCGAGCTCCCGGTCGACTTCAAGAACATCGGGACGGTCATGGCGGCGGCCGGCTACGACGTCGTCTACAAGGGCAAGTGGCACCTGAGCAAGCCGTCCGGCGACCAGTTCACCCCGGCCGACGTCGCCAGGTACGGGTTCGGCCGCTGGAACCCGCCCGACGCGGGCGCCAACCAGGACATCCCCCAGGAGGGCGGCGGCGTCTACGACAACGACGGCCGCTACATGACCTCGACCGGCGACGTCGCCGCCGGCGAGGAGGGCGTCCTGCAGTACCTGACGACGCAGGCGCCGCACCGGAGGCCGTTCTTCCTCGTCGTCTCGCTCGTCAACCCGCACGACGTGCTCATGTACCCGCGCAACCTCGAGGCGGCCGGCTACGACGCGTCGTGGCTGGAGGGCGAGATCGAGCTGCCCGAGACGGTGCACGAGACCCTGCGCGACAAGCCGGACGCGCAGCGCTCGTTCCGGCGGATCATGGCGCTCAGCGGTGCCCTGCGCACCGACGAGATGAAGCGCAGCTACCTGAACTTCTACGCGAACCTCATGAAGCTCGTCGACGGCTACCTCGTCGACGTGCTCGACACGCTCGCCGC
Organism: Solirubrobacteraceae bacterium; assembly: GCA_019683665.1. GTDB lineage: Bacteria > Actinomycetota > Thermoleophilia > Solirubrobacterales > Solirubrobacteraceae > Capillimicrobium. The sequence continues at coordinate 2,281 of JADGIB010000249.1, read as the reverse complement.
GACCGGGCTGCTCGACGACACGATCGTCATCCGCACCTCCGACCACGGCGAGATGGGGATGGCCCACGGCGGGCTGCGCCAGAAGAACTTCAACGCCTACGAGGAGACGCTGCGGGTGCCGCTCGTCTACTCGAACCCGAAGCTGTTCCCGACGCCGAAGCGGTCCGACGCGCTCGTCTCGCACGTCGACTTCCTGCCGACGATCGCCAGCCTCCTCGGCGCCCCGCCCGAGGCGCGCGCCGACTGGCAGGGCGTCGACTACTCGCACCTCATCCTCGGGCAGAGCACGGCGCCGGTGCAGGACAGCATCGTCTTCACCTACGACGACTTCCAGGCCGGACAGGCCCGCGGCCCGTACGTGCGCCAGCCGAACCACATCATCAGCCTGCGGGAGAAGCGCTACAAGATCGCGCGCTACTACGACCCGTCCGGCAAGGAGAAGCCCCAGTGGGAGATGTACGACCTGCGTCGCGACCCGCTGGAGAGGACGAACATCGCCGCGCCGGGCTACCGCCGCAGCGAGCGCGAGAAGCGCGAGCTGCGCCGGCTGAAGCGCCGCCTGGCCAAGGTCGCCCGCGAGCGCCTCAGGCCGCTGCCGAACACGCCGCAGCCGAAGGTCGCGGTCGCGTCCTGACCGCCCCCGGGCCCGGCGCGGGCCGCCGCGCGCGCCGGGCACCGCCGGTTCCCCGCTGCGGGCGGCGGCGCCTGGGAGGATCGCCCGGTGAGCGGGCGGCGCTCGGCGCGCGGCCCGGCTCCTGAACCGACGCGAGGAGGCCCGCCGTGCCCTGCGCCCATCTCGACCACGTCCGCGTCACCGAGCTGCCCGCGGAGGTCGCCGGCTGCGAGGAGTGCCTGGCCACCGGCAGCAGGTGGCTGCACCTGCGGCTGTGCCTGGAGTGCGGGCACGTCGGCTGCTGCGACTCCTCCCCCGGCCGCCACGCCTCCGCGCACGCGGCGTCGTCCGGGCACCCGATCATCCGCTCGCTCGAGCCCGGCGAGACGTGGTCGTGGTGCTTCGTCGACGAGCTCGCGCTCGACCTCGACGAGGTCCACGGCCGGACGCGCATCCCGCCGTCCCCGCTGGCGCAGGAGTGGGGCCTGTCGTGATGTGACCGATTGCGCATCCGGCGTGTCGCGGCGGTGACAGACGGCGGGCCGGCGGCGGTCGAGCATCCGGGGCGTCTCGCTCCCGTGCTCACCGAAGGAGGCCGTCATGGCTCGCCGATCCCGTCTCGCCGCCGCCGCCGCGCTCGCCGCCGCCGCGCTGGCCGGCGCCCTCGCCGGCCCGGCGGGCGCGCAGGTGCGCGTCGGCCTCAGCGACCAGAACGTCTCGACGCTCGACCACCCCCTCTTCCAGCGGACCGGGATCGACCGCGTCCGCTACTTCGTGCCGTGGAACGCGGCCCGCCGGCCGGCCCAGCTCGCGGCCGCCGAGGCGTACGTCCGCCGGGCGCGCGAGCACGGCATCTCGGTCCTCGTCCACATCTCGACCGAGGACCTGCGCCCGCGGCGCGGCGCGCTCCCCTCCCCCGCCCGCTACCGCCGCGAGGTCGGGCGGCTCGTGCGCCGCCTGCGGCCGCTGGGCGTCCGCGAGTGGGGCGTCTGGAACGAGGCCAACCACATCAGCCAGCCGACCTGGAACCGGCCCCACCGCGCCGCCGCGTACTTCCGCCAGATGCGGGCGGTCTGCCGCGGCTGCGAGATCGTCGCCCTCGACGTGCTCGACCTGCGCGGCGTGTCCGACTACGTCGCCGCGTTCTACCGGGCGCTGCCGCCGTCGGCGCGGCGGGCGGCGCGCCTGGTCGGGATCCACAACTACTCCGACGTCAACCGCCGCACGACGGCCGGGACGCGGACGATCGTGCGCGCCGTCCGCCGCCACGTCCGCGCGCCGCGCTTCTGGCTGACCGAGACCGGCGGGATCGTCGAGCTCGGCCGCACGTTCCGCTGCAGCCGGCGCCGGGCCGCGAACCGCACCGCGTACCTGTTCCGGCTGCTGGACCGCTTCCGCGGCCAGGTCGAGCGGGCCTACGTCTACAACTGGCGCGGCACCGACTGCTCGACGCGCATGGACACCGGGCTCGTGAACGCCGACGGGTCCCCGCGCCCCGCCTACCGGGCGCTCGTGCGCGGGCTCGAGCGGGTCGCCCGCTGACGCGCGGGCCGGCGGCGGGCGCCGAGCGCGATCCCGCCCGCCGCCGCCAGCCCCGCGACGGCGGCGCCGGCGACCGTGACGGCGGTCCAGGCGCCGTCATCACCGGGGACCGCGGCGGTCGGGGAC
>JADGIB010000248.1 GCA_019683665.1 Solirubrobacteraceae bacterium | reverse complement strand
GGGGCGGGGTTTTGTTTAAACCCCCCCCCCCGGCGCGGCGGCGCCGCCCGCGCCGCCGAGGCGCAGGAAGGAGCGGCGATCGAGGTCGGGCATGGCGGGACCGTACGCGCCCGGCGCGACGGGTCACCGCGGCCCGAAGTGGAGGAAAGTCGATCAATTTTGTCGGTTATCCTGTGGCCGATGGCGCACGGACGACGCAGGATCCACCTCAACGGCTTCAAGCAACCGACGGTCAGCCACACCGCCCACGGGCTGTGGCGCCACCCCGACAGCCGGCACCACCGCTACCGCGAGCTCGACTCCTGGCTCGACACCGCCCGCACGCTCGAGCGCGGCGGGTTCGACTCGCTGTTCGTCGCCGACGTCGTCGGGCCGAACGTCGTCTACCGCGGCTCGGTCGACCAGTCGCTGCGCGAGGGCACGCAGACGCCCTCGATCGACCCGCTGCTCATCGTCTCGGCGATGGCGGCCGTCACGCGCCACCTCGGCTTCGGCATCACCGTCACGACGACGTACGAGCAGCCGTACGCGCTCGCGCGCAAGATGACGACGCTCGACCACCTCACGAACGGGCGGATCGGCTGGAACGTCGTCACCGGGTCGCAGGAGAGCGCGGCGCGCAACCTCGGCGTCGGCGAGCTGCCCTCCAAGGAGGAGCGCTACGCGATCGCCGACGAGTTCATGGACGTCGTCTACAACGCCTGGGAGCGCTCCTGGGACGACGACGCGGTCGTCATGGACCGCGAGCGCGGCGTGTTCGTCGACCCCGAGCGGGTGCGCCCGATCGGCCACCACGGCCGCTACTTCGACGTCCCCGACGTCTTCCTGTGCGAGCCGTCGATCCAGCGCACCCCGGTCATCTACCAGGCCGGGACCTCGAAGCCGGGCCGCGCGTTCGCGGCCAAGCACGCCGAGGGGATCTTCACGACCTCGGCCCGCATCGAGCAGATCAAGCCGGTCGTCGAGGACATCCGCGCGCGGGCCGCCGCGCTCGGCCGCGACCCGCAGTCGCTGAAGTTCCTCAGCCTCGTCGCGGTCGTCGTCGCGCCCACCGACGCCGAGGCCCAGGCGATCTTCGAGGACTACCAGCAGTACCACTCGGTCGAGGGGACGCTCGCGTTCTTCAGCGCGGCGATGGGGCTCGACCTCGGCTCGCTCGACCCCGACCAGCCGCTGCGCGACGTCCCCGTCCCCGGCGTCCAGGGCCTCCTCGACGCCTACACGCGCCTGGACCCCGACCGCGAGTGGACGCCGCGCCAGATCGCCGAGCACGCCGGCGCGACCGGCCGGCCGACGATCGTCGGGTCGCCGGCGACTGTGGCCGACGAGCTCGAGCGGCTCGTCGACGAGGTCGGCATCGACGGCTTCAACCTCGCCGACGTCATGCCCGGCGTGACCTTCCCGAGCTTCGTCGACCTCGTCGTGCCCGAGCTGCGCCGCCGCGGGCGCGTGCCCGAGCGCTACCCGGGCACGACGCTGCGCGAGTCGTTCTACGGCCCCGGCCGCCGCCACGTCCCCGACGACCACCCGGCGGCGGCCTACCGGGCGCAGCGCAACCGCGCCGCGGTGGGGGCGCCGTGACCGTCACCGCGGTCGAGGCCCAGCGGGCGCCCGCCGGCCGCGGGCGCGCGCGGGCCCGCTCGGCGCGCCGCCAGGCGGTGCTGGCGCTCCCGGCGGTCGGCGTCGTCGCGCTCCTGCTCGCCGGCTGGCAGCTCTACGCCGACCTCGGCGACGTCGACGTGACGATCCTCCCGTCGCCGTCGCGGGTCGTCTCCGCCGGCTGGGACGCGCGCGACGTCCTGTGGGCGAACACGCTCGCCACGCTCCGCGCGACGCTGCTCGGGTTCGCGTTCTCGCTGACCGTCGGCTTCGCGCTGTCGGTGCTGATCGACCTGTCGGGGATCCTGCGCCGGGCGCTGATGCCGCCGCTCATCATCAGCCAGACGCTGCCGATCATCGCGATCGCGCCGCTCGTCGTCATCTGGTTCGGCTTCGGCCTGACGCCGAAGATCCTGCTCGTCGCGCTCGTGACGTTCTTCGCGATCACCGTCGCGCTCGTGCAGGGCTACCAGGCGGCCGAGCCGGAGGCCGAGCAGCTTCTGCGCTCGATGGGCGCCTCGCGCCTGCGCGTGTTCCGGATGGTGCGCCTGCCGACGGCGATGCCGTACTTCTTCGCCGGGCTGCGGATCTCGATCACGTACGCGGTCGTCGGCGCGATCTTCGCCGAGTACGCCGGTGCGACCGAGGGGCTGGGGATCTTCATGCAGAACGCGAAGAACGCCTTCCGCACCGACCTCGTCCTCGCCGCCGTGTTCGTGTCGGCGACGCTGACGCTGGCGCTGTTCGCGGTCACGATCCTCGCGGAGCGGCTGCTGATCCCGTGGACGCGGGTCGCGCGGGGCGGGGAGCGCCCGGCATGAGCGTGCCCCGCCTGGAGATCCGCGGCCTGTCGAAGTCGTTCGGCGACCTCGAGGTCCTGCGCGACCTGCGCCTGCGCGCCGACCGCGGCGAGTTCGTCTCGATCCTCGGGCCGAGCGGCAGCGGGAAGTCGACGACGTTCTCGATCCTCACCGGCGCGGTCGCCGCCGACGGCGGCGAGGTGCTCGTCGACGGGCGGCCGCTCGAGCAGGCCGACCACGCCCCGTTCGCGTTCATGCCGCAGAAGGACGTCCTGCTGCCGTGGCGGCGCATCGAGGCGAACCTGACGCTCGGCCTGGAGGTCCAGGGCGTGTCGAAGGCCGAGGCCCGCCGCCGCGTGCGGCCGCTCGTCGCGCGCTTCGGCCTGGCCGGCTTCGAGCGCCACTACCCGGCCCAGCTGTCGGGCGGGATGCGCCAGCGCGCGGCGCTGCTGCGGACGGTCGTGCAGGAGCGCGAGGTGCTGCTGCTCGACGAGCCGTTCGGGGCGCTGGACGCGCTGACGCGGACGGAGATGCAGCGCTGGCTGGAGGCGATGTGGGAGCGCGACCGCTGGACGGTCCTGCTCATCACCCACGACGTCCGCGAGGCGGTCTTCCTGTCGGACCGCATCTACGTGCTGTCGCCCCGGCCCGCGACGGTCATCCGCGAGGTCGAGGTGCCGCTGCCGCGGCCGCGCACGCTCGAGACGCTCGCCGACCCGCGGGCGGCGCGGATCGAGGCCGAGCTGCTGGAGTCGCTGCTCGGCGACCGGGCGCCGGCCGCCTGACCGGCGCGGGGGCCGGGCCCGGGCCCCGGTCGGGGTCCCGGCCGGCCGGGACCGTCACCGCGGGCGGGCGCCCGCGGTGACCGCGTCGCGGCGCGGGCCTAGCCGGCCGCGGAGCCGAGGTACTCGTTCGTGTAGTACTCGGTCCAGTCGGGCGACTCGGCCAGCGGCTTGCCCGACTCGCCGGCGACGAGCTCCTGCTCGACGAGCCAGTCGCCGTAGCCGCTCCAGTACTCGTCGACGTTGACGCCGACGGCGCCGTCCTCGGTCGTGAGGTAGTCGCCCTCGACGAGCTTGGCCATGCTCGCCTTCACGAGCTCGGGGTTGCCGCCGAGCTCGTTGGGGGCGGCGTCGAGGAGGATCTGCGCGGCCTCCTCGGGGTGCTCGATCGCGTAGCGGTAGCCCTCCTCGGTGGCGGAGACGAACCGCTTCGCGAGGTCGGGGTTCTCCTGCAGGAAGGCGTCGGTGGCGACGATGACCGTCGTGTGCTGGCGCGGCATCCCGTAGTCGGCGTACTCGAACGCCTTGAACGGGTGGCCGGCGAGCTCGACCTCGACGCTCTCCCAGGTCGCGATCGACTGGGTGAAGTCGATCTTGCCGCTCTTGAGGGCCTGGTAGGCGCCGGTCGAGAGCGTCGCCTCCTCGAACTCGCCCGTGCCGCCGTCGTTGCGGATGATCGCGCGGACGGTCGCGGTCGCGGCCGGGACGCCGAAGCCGCCGTAGGTCTTGCCGTCGAGGTCCTTCGGCGAGCTGATCTCGGTGTTGTCGCCGTCGACGACGATCACGCTCGTCTCGCGCTGGGTGATCGCGAAGACGGACTTCACCGGCTGGCCCTGGCTGCGGGCGAGGATGACCGAGCCCTCGGTGCTCACGCCGAAGTCGGCCTTGCCGGCGCCGACGAGGGTGATCGGGGCGCTCTCGGAGAAGGGGAGGATCTCGAGCTCGATCCCGGCCTTCTCGTAGAGGCCGAGCTTGTCGGCGACGTAGACGCCGATGTGGTTCGTGTTCGGGGTCCAGTCGAGGGCGAAGGAGACCTTCTGCGTCTCGGCCGGGGCCGTCGCGGTCACGCCGGCGCTCGCGGTGGAGGCCCCGGTGGAGGCGCCGTCGCTCTCGGATCCGCAGGCCGCGAGCGCGAGGGTCGCGACGGCGGCCGGGACGAGCGCGAGCGCGCGCAGGGATCGGAGGGTGAGGGGTTCACGGTGGGTCGACAGTCCTTGTCGGAAGTGGGACAGATGCATTTCCCACTATATCGATTTGATTTAGGGTCTTTCGCTACCGTGTCCCGGGTCGCACCACCGTCCCAGGAGGCCCGATGTCCCTGCTCCCGAAGCTCGTCGACGCGGCGACGCTCGCCGCGCACCTCGAGGACGCCCGCCTGCGCGTCATCGACGCGTCGGTCGCCTACCTGCCCGAGCATCCCGACCCGCGCGAGGTCTACGACCGCGAGCACATCCCCGGCGCCGCGTTCGCCGACCTGCCCGGCGCGTTCTCCGACCCCGACAGCGAGCACTCGTTCACCGTCCCGGCGCCCGAGCGGTTCGCGGAGGCGATCGGCGCGCTCGGCGTCGGGCCCGGCACGCACGTCGTCATCTACACGCAGACGTGGCCGATCTACGGCACGCGGCTGTGGTGGCTGCTGCACCTCCACGGCTTCGACGACGTCTCGATCCTCGACGGCGGCCTCGGCGCCTGGCGCGCGGCCGGGCTGCCGCTGACCGACGCGCCCCCGGCGTACCCGCCGGCGACGTTCGTCGGGCGACGGCGGCCGGAGCTGCTCGCGCCGCTGGAGGAGGTCGAGGCGATCGCCGCCGCCGACGGGGCCGGCACCTGCCTCGTCAACGCCCTGCCCGAGGCGATCTTCCGCGGCGAGCAGCCCGCGACCGACGGTCGCTACGGCCGCATCCCCGGCAGCGTCAGCGGCCCCTGGACGAACCTCGCCGACCTCGAGACCGGCGTCTTCCGCCCCCTCGACGAGCAGCGCGCCTACCTCGAGTCGATCGGCGCCCTCGGGTCCGGCCGGCCGGTCGTCGCCTACTGCGGCGGCGGCGTCTCGGCCACTCTCGTCCTCTTCTCCCTGTGGCTGCTCGGCGTCGACGACGCCCGGCTGTACGACGGCTCGCTCAGCGAGTGGCTGTCCGACGCGTCGCGGCCGGTGGCGGTGGGGTGAGGGGGCGCCGGGCTCGCGGCGGCGCGCGGGTCGGCGCGAGCCCGGGAGCCGTCTGGGGGCCTGGAGACGCGAAAGCCCCGCCGAAGCCGGGCGTCGCGCTGCGCCCG
>JADGIB010000247.1 GCA_019683665.1 Solirubrobacteraceae bacterium | reverse complement strand
GGGCGGTCCGCGAGCGCGACCTCGCCTGGCTCGGCGCGGCGGTCGCCAAGCACCAGCACGGCGACGACGCCGACCTGCGCCTCATCGTCGACGCGATCACGGCCACGGTCGGCGGGGTCGGCATCGACGAGTACGAGGCGCGCGTGCGCGACTACGCCGCCACCGCCCGCCACCCGGTGAACGGGCGCCGGTTCACCGAGTGCGCGTTCGCGCCGATGATCGAGCTGCTGCGCCACCTCGAGGCGCACGGGTTCGCGACGTTCTTCGTCTCCGGCGGGGACCGCGACTTCATGCGCCCGATCGTCGAGTCGGTCTACGGGATCCCGCGCGAGCGCGTCGTCGGCTCGACGTTCGGGCTCGCCTACGCCGACGGCGGCGTCGTCTACCGCCCCGCGCTCGAGGTCTTCGACGTCGGGCCGCAGAAGGCGATGCAGATCTGGGCCCACATCGGCCGCCGCCCCGCGATCGCGTGCGGCAACTCCGACGGAGACCTCGAGATGCTCCGCTTCGCCGGCTCCGACGGCCGCCCCGCCCTGCGGCTCGTCGTCGGCCACGACGACGCCGAGCGCGAGGCCGCCGTCCGCCGCGGCTCCGAGGCCGTGCTGGGCGGCGAGTTCACCGTCATCTCGATGAAGGACGACTGGGCGACGGTCTACGGCGACTGACCCGCCCGCACGCCCCGACCACCGGCGTCGACGGTGAGATTCGCACCCGAACCCCTATACGATCGCAACACCGCAGTTCGTATCGGAGGAGAGCCTGATGTCGGTGCAGTGGGATTCGGACGTCGACGTCGTCGTGGTCGGGTCGGGGGCCGCGGGCCTGAGCGCCGCCGTCTCGGCCGCCGAGGCCGGCCTGTCGGTCCGCCTGCTGGAGAAGGCGCCGCTGCTGGGCGGCACCACCGCCGTCGGCGGCGGCGGGATCTGGATCCCCGGCAACCCGCGCATGCGCGAGATGGGCCTCGACGACGACCGCGACGAGGCGATCGCCTACGCGCTGAGCACGACCGGCGGCCACGAGCCCGACCCGGCGCTCGTCGCCGTCTTCGTCGACAAGGCGCTGGAGGCGACCGCGTTCCTCGAGGCGACGACCCCGGCCGAGTTCTTCGTCGCCGAGGTCTTCAGCGACTACTACCTCGACCACACCGGCTCGCGGCGCCTCGGCCGCACGCTCGACAACCGCCCCTACCCCGCCCGCGACGAGCTCGGCGAGTGGGACGCGCGCATCCGCCGCACCCCCCACTACCCGGCCCTCACCCTCGACGAGATCTCCCGCGGCGCGCCCGGCGACGGGGACCGCCGCGGCGGCGCCGGCGCGGCCCCGTTCGGCCCGGGCACGCTCGCGCTCGCGCAGGAGCGCCGCGAGCAGGGCATCCGCACCCTCGGCGAGGCGCTCGTCGCCCGCCTCCTGCGCGGCGCGCTCGACGTCGGCGTCGCCGTCGACACCGAGGCCCCTGTCCGCCGGCTCGTCCTCGACGACGACGGCGCCGTCACCGGCGTCGTCGCCGAGATCGGCGGCGCTCCGCACGCGATCCGCGCCCGCGCCGGCGTCGTGCTGGCCAGCGGCGGCTTCGAGTGGAACCCGGACTTCGTGCGCGCCTACCTCGGCGTCTCGGAGCTGAAGCCGGTCAGCGCCCCGAGCAACACCGGCGACGGGCTCGTCATGGCCCAGCAGGCCGGCGCCCTGCTCGGCAACATGACCGAGGCCTGGTGGTTCCCGACGACCGGCCCCGGGACCGAGACCTACGACGGCGCCCCGCTCTACCAGGTCGGCACGCCGCGCGGCGAGGCCGGCTGCATCGTCGTCAACCGCCACGGCCGCCGCTTCGCGAACGAGGGCTGCTGCTACGCCGACTTCGGGCGGACGCTGCGCGCCTTCGACTCGGTCGCCGGGCGCCAGGCCAACACGCCCGCCTGGGCGATCTTCGACCGCGCCGTCCGCGAGCGCATCGAGCTCGGCGACCTGCGGCCGGGGGCGCCGGTCCCGGCCTGGGTGCACGAGGCCGACACGCTCGCCGAGCTCGCGGCCCGCGCCGGCATCGACCCCGACGGCCTCGTCGCCGAGGTCGGGCGCTTCAACGGCTTCGTCGCCGCCGGCGAGGACCGCGACTTCGGCCGCGGGACGCTCTGGTTCGAGGGCTTCACCTCCGGCGGCCCGAGCCCGCAGACCGCGCTCGCCCCCATCGCGCAGTCGCCGTTCTACGCGCTCGAGATCCACAACGGCGTGCTCGGCACCAACGGCGGCCCGCGCACCGACGAGCACGGTCGCGTGCTCGCCGCCCGCGGCGGGGTCGTCGAGGGGCTCTACGCGGCCGGCAACGTCGCCGCGTGCGTCTTCGGCCCCGGCTACCCGGCCGGCGGGGCCACGCTCGGGCCGGCGCTCACGTTCGGCTACCTCGCCGGCCGCCACCTCGCGACGCGCGGCGCGGCCGCCGGTCAGGGGCGCGCGGCGACCTGAACGGCGGTCCCGTCGGCGACGAACAGGCCCTCGACGGAGAAGTAGCGCTCGCCCGTGTCGTAGCAGAAGGTCAGCACCGTGCTCCCCGGCGGGAGCTCGGGCAGCTTCTGCGCGACCGCGGCGAGCGCCGCCCCCGACGACGGCCCGACGAAGATCCCCTCCTCGCGGGCGCAGCGCACCGTGTACGCGTAGGCGGCCTCCTCCGTCACCTGGATGACCCCGTCGAGCGTGTCGGTGTGGAGGTTGGCGGGCACGAACCCGGCGCCGATGCCCTGGAGGCGGTGCGGGCTCGGCTCGCCGCCGCTGATGACCGGCGACGCGGCCGGCTCGACGGCGAACGTCCGCATCCGCGGGAAGCGCGCCTTCAGCGCCTCGCTGACGCCGGTGATGTGGCCGCCGGTCCCGACGCCGGTGATGAGGGCGTCGACCCCGCCGGGGAAGTCGCGGGCGATCTCGGCGGCGGTCACGTCGTGGTGGACCTGCGGGTTGGCCGGGTTCTCGAACTGCTGCGGGATCCAGGCCCCCTCGATGCGGGCGGCGAGCTCGTGCGCGCGGGCGATCGCGGCCTTCATCCCGCCCTCGCGCGGCGTCAGCTCCAGCTCGGCGCCGTAGGCGGCCATCAGCCGCCGGCGCTCGATCGACATCGACTCCGGCATGACGAGGATGAGCCGGTAGCCGCGGACCGCCGCGACCATCGCCAGCCCGATCCCGGTGTTCCCCGACGTCGGCTCGATGATCGCGCTGCCCGGCCCGAGCACCCCGCGGCGCTCGGCGTCCTCGATCATCGAGAGCGCGATCCGGTCCTTGATCGAGCCGCCCGGGTTCGCGCGCTCGGCCTTCATCCACACCTCGACGCCCGGATGCTCGGCGAACAGCCGGTTGATGCGGACGTGGGGCGTGTCGCCGATCGTCTCGAGGATGTTCGCGGCCTTCACGGTGGGCCCCCTTGGGGTCAGATGTTGAACTCGAGCAGCTCGTCGGCGCGCGTGCGCTCGTCGACGCGCGCCGTCGGCGTCACGACCGAGTGGGCCGGGACGCTGCGGGTGAGCCAGACGTTGCCGCCGATGCGGCTGCCGTCGCCGATGACGGTGTCGCCGCCGAGGATCGTCGCGTTCGCGTAGATGACGACGTCGTCGCCGATCGTCGGGTGGCGCTTCGTGCGCGCCATGCGCTTGTCGACGCTGAGCGCGCCGAGCGTCACGCCCTGGTAGAGCTTGACCCGGTCGCCGAGCACGGCGGTCTCGCCGATGACGATGCCGGTCCCGTGGTCGATCGCGAACGACGCGCCGATCCTCGCGCCCGGGTGGATGTCGATCCCGGTCTCGCGGTGGGCCATCTCGGCCAGGACCCGCGGCACGAGCGGCACGTCGCTGCGATGCAGCTCGTGGGCGAGCCGGTGGACGGCGGTGGCCCGGAAGCCCGGGTAGGCGAGGACCACCTCGTCGACGGAGTGCGCGGCCGGGTCGCCGTCGCAGATCGCCTGCGCGTCGAGCAGGAGCGCCTCGCGGATCGCCGGCAGCGCGGCGACGAACGCGTCGAGCGCCGCGTCGGGCGCGGCGCAGTGCGTCTCGGGCAGCCGCAGCAGGGCGGCCAGCTCGCGCTCCACGGCGTCGAGCTCCTCGGCGACGTCCCCGGCCCGCCCGCCGACCTCGGCGGCGAAGTGCGGGAACAGGAGCGCGAGCGTGCGCTTGGCGAAGCGCTCGGCCAGCTCGTGCAGGCGCGGCGGCAGCGCGTACGCCTCGCGGTCGCGGGCCAGCCGGTCGAGGAACGCCGGGTCGATCCTCCTGCGGGCCGAGGAGGCCATGCCCTGACGGTAGCCGCTTCCCGCGCGGCGCGGGCGCCTCGGCATACCCCGGGCCCCGGCCGGGTAGCGGCGAACGTCATGCCCGTCCGCCGCGTCGTCATCGACCACATCACGCTCGGGGTGCGCGACCTCGCCCGCAGCCGCGCCTTCTACCTCGCCGCCCTCGCCCCGCTCGGCTTCGAGCAGATCGGCGAGTGGCGCGAGGGCATGCGCGAGGTCGCGATCGGCCCGCCGGGCCTCGACGACTTCATCCTCTCGCTCGACTACGAGCCGGGGACGACCCACGTCGCGTTCGCCGCCGAGGACCGCGAGCAGGTCCACGCCTTCCACGCCGCCGCGCTCGCCGCCGGCGGGCGCGACAACGGCCCGCCCGGGCCGCGCGCCCAGTACTCCCCCGGCTACTACGGCGCGTTCGTCCTCGACCCCGACGGCCACAACGTCGAGGCCGTCGTCCACGACCCGCACCCGTAGGCCGCCGGCGGTCCGCCGCCCGGGTCAGCGCGCCGGGCGGACGAGGACGGTCACGGCGTCGCTCGTCACCCGCCCCCACGGCAGCTCGCGCGTGCGCGGGAGCACGAGCCGGAACACGTAGCGGGCCGGGCGGGTCGTGTTCGTGAAGCGGTAGTCCCAGCGCACCCGGCCGTCGGCGTCCGCCTCGGCCGAGTCGATCGTCCGCCAGGTCCCGCGCACCTTCGCCTGGATGAGCACCGGGCGTCCCTCGAGCGCGCCGCCGGCGTGGGCGAAGCGCCCGCGCAGCGTGAGCGTGTCGCCGTTGCGCAGCGTCCGCTGCGACACCGACGCCGAGGAGGTGAGCGCGCGCACGAAGCGGACGGTCGCGGCCGCGTCGCGGTCGCCGCCGGCGCTCGCCCGCACCTCGGCCGAGTCGCCCGGGACCGGCACGTCGAAGCGGCCGTCGGGGCCGGAGGTGCGCCGGGCCGACAGCGGCCGCCACGCGTCGTCGTCGCCGCCGAGCGGCCGGCGCTCGAACGCGATCGCCACCCCGGCCGCCGGGCGCCCGCCGGCGTCGAGGACGCGGCCCGTGACCCGGCCGGACGCGGGCAGGGACACCCGGCGCGGCAGCTCCACCCGCCGCCGCCGCGCCGCCGCGTCGTCGTCGTCCGGGCGTCGCTGCGGCTCGGCCGGGGTCGGCGGGGCCTCGGGCGCGGGCGCGGGCCGCGGCGGCCCGGGGGCGACGATCACCGCGG
>JADGIB010000246.1 GCA_019683665.1 Solirubrobacteraceae bacterium | reverse complement strand
GGCTCGGAGATGTTTAAAACACCCCGCGCGCTGGCCGCCCGCGACCGCGCGGCGGTCGCGCGGCTGGGCCGCGACGTCGGCGGCGCGCCGCTGCTCGTCGTGCCCCAGCTCGGCGGCGACGTCCACGACGTCGGCGGGCTGGCGCGGCTGCGCGAGCGGCTGTTCGGCTGAGCGCGGTCAGACGGCGGCGGCGTCCGCGGCGGCCTCGCGGCCCGCGGCGGCGTCCTCGGGGCCGTCGGGCGCGGCGTCGGCCTCGGGCGCGGCGGGCGCGGCCGCGGTGACCGTCGAGCCCTTGAGCGCGGCGGCCACGTGGGCCTGCAGCGCGCCGACGTCCCCGCGCACCCGCGTCTCGGCGACCGCGTCGCGCTGCGACGTGACGGCCTGGACGGCGTCGAAGCCGCTCAGCTCGGCCTGGGCGGCGGCGACCTGCTCGCCGATCGAGACGAAGAGCTGCTGGACGCTGGCCGAGTCCGCCGTGCGCGCCGACTCGACGCGCCCGTTGACCTCGAGCGCCCGCAGCCGGCTCAGCTCCCGCTCGAGGTCGCCGGCGCGCGCGCTGACGCCCCGCAGGCGCTCGTCGATCTGCGACACGGTGTCGAGCAGCCGCTCGATCTCGTCGTCGAGCGAGCCGGCGAGGATCTGCAGCTCGCTGCGCGTGTGCGCGTCGACGCCGCCGTGCATGAGCTCGGAGGCGAACTGGAGCAGCATCTCGGCCTGGAGCTTGGCCGCCGCGATGCGGAAGCCGATCCCGCCGAGGCCGTCGACGGCGCGGAGGATCTGCTCGCGCAGCTCGGCGATGATCGGCCCGGTCGTGTCGGAGCGGGCGCGCATGAGCTGGGCGACGGCGCCGAGCGCGGCGCCGTCGTCGCCCAGGCGCGAGGCCGCGAGCTGGGCGTTCATCGAGAACAGCCGGATCGCCTCGGCGAGCTCGACGACGAAGTCGGCCTTGCTCTCGAGGGACTGGTTCAGCGCGGCGTAGCGCTCGAGGTTGGCGCCGAGCCCGTCGAGGAACTCGTAGGCGCGGGCGCAGCCCTCGAAGACGGCGACGAGATGGAGGTCGGCGCCCGGCGGCAGGGGCTCGACCCGGTCGCGGCCCCCGCAGCCGAGCTGCTCCTCGCGGCCGGCCACCTCGGCGGGCAGGATCCGGTTGGCGAAGTCGTCGTAGGTCTCGAAGCCGGCCTCGGCCAGCAGCTCCAGGAGCTTCTCGACGCCCGCCTCGATCGACTGCTTGCGGCGGCGCAGGTCGCCGTTCTCGACCTCGAGCTCGTGCCGGCGCACCGCGGCGTAGATGCGCTCGACGGCGGCCCGGTGCTCGGTCGTCGGCTTCAGGCGCACCGACAGGAAGCCGCCGGGCACCGGGACGACCGACGCCGTCACCCAGTAGTACGAGCCGTCGGCCGCCATGTTCTTGACGTAGGCGGCGATCGGCCGGCCCGCGAGCAGCTCCGTCCACATGACGCGGAACACGGCGCGCGGCATGTCCGGGTGGCGGATGATGTTGTGCGGCGCCCCGTCGAGCTCCTCGTGCGGGTGCTTCGAGACCCGGACGAACACCTCGTTGCTGGCGCGGATGATGCCCTTGCGGTCGGTGGCCGAGAAGAAGAGCTCATCGACCGAGAACGGACTCTCCCGGTCGACGGGGACGATCGTGTGCACGGCCCGATGGTCGGCCGATGCGCCGGCTTCTTGACCGCGCGGGGTCAGACCGGGAATCCGTCAGACCTCGATCAGGATCCGGTCGGCGAGCGACCGCACGTCGGCGTCGAGGTGCCCGCAGAGGATGTCGCGCAGGAGCGCCCGCAGGTGCCCGAGCATCTCGCCGATGAGCGTGTCGACCTCGGGCGAGCGCGGGGCGGTCCCGGCGATGATCGTCCGCTCCAGCGACACCGCCTGGGCCGCGCGCTCGGCCAGCGCCGCGCGCTCCTCCGGCACGGCGCACAGCGCGGCCAGCCGGCCCGCCAGGCGGCCCGACGCCGGGCCCTCGGGCTCGAGCAGCGCGCGCAGCGCCAGCAGCACGTCGGTGAGCGCGTCGGCCGGGTTCGAGCGCTCGCAGGCCATCCCGAAGCGGTTCAGCGCCCACGCCAGCTCGCCCGAGCGCGGGGTGCGGCGGGCGACGAGGTTGCAGAAGGCGCGCAGCTCGTCCTCCTCCTCGGGCTCGACGAGCGTCAGCCCCTGGGCCAGGCCGCCGGTGCCGAGCGTCGCCGCGCGCCACACGCCGTCGTCGACGCGGGTCCAGGCGACCGGGCCGAGCGCGATCCCGCCCTCGTCGTAGAGGCGCAGCGCGACGATCAGGCGGCGGAACGCGCGGCCGGCCTGGGCGAACGGGTCCGGCCCGCCGTCCTCGACCTCGGCGCGGAAGGCGGCGACGACGTCGCTCTCGGCCTGCGCCTCGGGCGGCGCGCCGCCGGGGAAGGCCTCCACGCGCGTGAGCGTGAGGCCCTCGCTGATGACGATCTCGTCGGAGGCGATGTCGAGGCCGAGCACCGGCACGATCGCGGCGGCGTGCGTCCGCCCCGCGAACAGCAGCTCCTCGAGATGGCGGTAGGCGCGGTCGAAGCGGTCGGCGTCGAACTCGAACGTCGTCTGGTCGGCGAAGACCCGCTCGAGGAAGAGCGACAGCGTCTCGCGGGCCCGGCTGCCCTGGTCGCGCGGGACCCGCTCCCCCGCCGCCTTCAGGTAGCGGGCGAGCCCGTCGTGCTGGGTCAGCGCGCGCAGCGCGGGCGCGTAGCCCTCGAGGCGGGCGAGCGCGTCGGTGCGCTCGCGCAGGAACTCGTCGACGAGCGGCCGGTAGCAGTAGAGCGCGGTGCGGCGCGCGCCGCGCTCCTCGACGAGCTCGAACGGGACCTCGGCGCCCTCGGCCGTGTCGGCGGCGAGCGTCCAGGCGACCTCCTCGACGTAGCGGCGCAGCGCGGCGTGCAGGGTGTGGGAACGCACGCGCTCCCGTTCGATGCGCGGCGCGCGACTCCTCCCGCGGGCGGCGGGCTAGGCGGAGACGAGCGCGCCTGCGCCGTCGCGGTCGGCCCCGGCGGGGCGGCAGGCGTCCTCGTCGTCGGCGCCGCCGAGCCACTGGATGCCGTAGCGGCGCATGTCCTCGATGATCGGCAGCAGGTCGCGGCCCTTCGCCGTGAGCTGGTACTCGACGCGGGGCGGCACCTCGGGGTACGTGTGGCGCTCGACGATGCCCTCCTCCTCGAGCGCGCGCAGGCGCAGGGAGAGCGTGCGCGGCGAGATCCCGGCGAGGGAGCGCTCCAGCTCGCAGAAGCGGCAGTGCCCCTTCGCGAGGTCGCGCACCAGCAGGATCGTCCACTTGCCGGAGATCACCGCGGCGGTCCGCGAGACGGGGCAGGAATCGTCCATCGCCCCAATACTTTACAAGCTGAAGCCCGGGACGGTCAGGGCACGCGGCGGCCGAGGATCGCCAGGTCGGCGTCGCGGTCGTCGAGGCGCGCGACCGCCGGCAGCAACCCCCAGCGCGCGAACCCGTGGCGCTCGAACAGCGCGATCGACGGCGCGTTGTGGCCGAAGACGTAGGCCAGCAGCGTCGTGAGCCCGAGCCCGGGCGCGGCGGCGATCGCGTGGGCGAGCAGCGCGCCGGCGACCCCGGTGCGGCGATGGCGCTCGTCGACGTAGACGCCGACCTCGGCCGTCGGCGCGTACGCGGCGCGGCCGTAGAAGTCGTTGACGCTCAGCCAGCCGACGACGTCGCCGTCGCGCTCGGCCACCCAGATCGGCCGGCGCGACGGGTCGCGGTCGTGGAACCAGGCGCGGCGCTGCTCGACGCTGACCGGCTCGAGGTCGGCGGTCGCCATCCGCCCGGCGATCGTCTGGTTGTAGATCGCGACGACCCGCGCCAGGTCCCCCGGGCGCGACAGCCGGATCTCGATCGGGCGGTCGGCGCGCAGGGCCTCAGGCGACGTCGCGCAGCTTCTGGGCCTCGGCCAGCGACTGCAGCTTCTTCAGCGACTGGTTCTCGATCTGGCGGATGCGCTCGCGCGTGACGTTGAACGTGCGCCCGACCTCGTCGAGCGTGCGCGGGTGCTCCCCGCCGAGGCCGTAGCGCAGCTCGAGCACGCGGCGCTCGCGGTAGGAGAGGTTCTCCAGCGCCTCGCGCAGCGCCTCCTTGGTGAGGATCTCGGCCGCGCGCTCGTACGGGGACTCGGCGCGCTCGTCGGCGATGAACTGGCCGAACTCCGACTCCTCCTCGTCGCCGACCGGCTTCTCAAGCGAGACCGGCGCCTGCGCAGAGCGCTTGATCGAGTCGACCTCCTCGGGGTCGATCCCGGTGACCTCGGCGATCTCCTCGGCCGTGGGCTCGCGGCCCAGCTCGGTGACGAGCTTGCGCTCGGCGCGGCCGATCTTGTTCAGCTTCTCGACGACGTGGACCGGGATGCGGATCGTGCGCGCCTTGTCGGCGAGGGCGCGCGCGATCGCCTGGCGGATCCACCAGGTCGCGTACGTGGAGAACTTGAAGCCCTTGCGGTAGTCGAACTTCTCCGCGGCGCGGACGAGGCCGAGCGTCCCCTCCTGGATGAGGTCGAGGAACGGCAGCCCCTGGTTGCGGTAGTTCTTCGCGATCGAGACGACCAGGCGCAGGTTGGACTCGACCATCTTCTGCTTCGCGTCGAGGTCGCCGCGCTCGATGCGCTTGGCGAGGTCGACCTCCTCCTGCGCGGTCAGCAGGCGCACCTTCCCGATGTCCTTCAGGAAGAGCTGCAGCGAGTCGGTCGTCATGTCCGGCCGCAGGTCCAGCGCCGCCTTCTTGCGGCGCCCGCGCTTGTCGGGCGCGCGCTCGACGTCGGCGGCCGCCTCCGCCGCGGGGTCGAGATCCTCGACGACCTCGATCTCCTGAGACTCGAAGAAGGCGTTGAGCTCCTCGACGTCCGCCTCGTCGACGTCGAGCTCGGCGAGCGCCTGCGCGATCTCGGAGTGGGTCAGGACGCCCACCTGCTGACCCTTCGCCAGCAGACCCTTGATCTCTTCGAGTTCCTGAAGCTCTGCGACTGACATCAAGTTCCGTTTCCGTCATGCCGGACGGGCTGGGTCCGGCGGTCGTCCCCGATGAGGCGGAGCCCGAGAGTACCGCCTCGTTCTATGTCGTCGGTCGCCTCCTCCCGATGTTTCTCCGGCCTAGCGAATGCCGGTCGAGCGTGGTGCCTGGCGGGCGGGCGTGGGACCCATCCTAGTGCGCTTCATCGGCAGTCCGCGACCGGTTCGCGGACCGTGCGCGAGAATGTGCGGACGATGGCTGGCGGCGACGACTCCGACGACGTCCTGGCGCACCTCCCGAAGACGCGTCCGGCCCGCCGCAGCGCGCGCCGCGCGACCCCCGGCGAGGCGGCGAAGCCGAAGGCCGCCGCGGCCGGCGGGACCGCGAGGCGGAAGGCCGCGACGGCCGCCCGCGCCGCGAAGCCAAAGGCCGCCGCCCCGCCCCCGCCCGAGCCGACGCCGGCGGCCGGGCGCGGTCCGGTCG
>JADGIB010000245.1 GCA_019683665.1 Solirubrobacteraceae bacterium | reverse complement strand
CGGCCAGCCACTGCGTCGCGCCGACGTAGCTCATCCCCGCCATGACGACGTCGCCGTCGCACCAGTCCTGAGCCGCCACCCAGGCGATGCTGTCGGCCCCGTCGCGCTCCTCGTGCACGAACGGCTCGAACGCGCCCTCCGACGCGCCCTTGCCGCGGACGTCCTGGACGACGACCGCCCAGCCGCGCGCCGCCGCCCGGCGCGCGTCGGCCAGCGGCGTCGGCGTCTCGGCCTCCTTGCGGTACGGGGTGCGGACGAGGATCGCCGGGTGCGGGGCGCCGTCGTCGGGCAGCCACGCCTCGGCGCGGGTGACGGTGCCGTCGGCCAGCGGGACGGGCAGGTCGCGGAGGATCCGGATGTCGGGCGGGCCGCTCATCGCCGGGGCCGGGCTCAGCCGGCGAGCACGACCTCCAGGCGGCGCGGGCCGTGGACCCCCTCGACCCGGTTGAGCTCGATGTCGGACGTGGCCGACGGGCCGCTGACGAACGTGACCGGCCGCCGCCGGTCGCCGAGCGCGGCGATCGCGTCGGGCACGTCGGCGACGACCTGGTCGGCGCGCACGACGCAGACGTGGAGGTCCGGCAGGAGCGTCAGCGCGCGCCGCCCCTGCCCGGCGGTGTGGTCGAGGACGATCGTGCCGGTCTGCGCGATCGCCAGCGCGCAGCCGGTGAGGACGCCGTCGGCGGCGGCGATCGCGTCGTGGTCGAGCGGCGGGTCGTCGGCGAGCGCCTCGATCCCCGGCGGCAGCCACGCGACCGGCAGGCCGGGCGGCACCACCACCCGCCGGGCGGCGTGGCGGCCGAGGGCCTCGGCGACCGCGGCCGCGATCGCCGCGTCGCCGGCGGCGCCGCGCGTGACCGCGGCCCGGTAGTCGGCGATCCGCGCCGGGCGCGGCCGGCCGCCCGGCGCCGTCCGACGCGGCCGCGCGGATGCGGGCGAGGATGGCGTCGCGCGCGGCGCTCACGTCCGGCTCCGCCACCAGTCGCGGAACGTCTCGGCCGGCGCCCGCGGCGGCTCGCGCACCTCGCTCCAGGCGCGCAGCGGGCCGGGCAGGTGCGCGGCCAGGCGGGTCAGCCGCCGACCCCGCTGGGCGGCCTCGTAGCGGCGGCGGCTGGCGAAGACGCGCGCGAGCGCCTGCATGGCCAGCCGCTCGGACGCGGGGGCGCCCTGCTCGCGCACGATCCGCCCGCGGAGGTGAACGAGGACGCTCGGGATGTCGATCCTCACCGGGCAGACCTCGTAGCAGGCGCCGCACAGGCTCGACGCCCACGGCAGCGAGGCGTGGTCGCGCAGCCCGGCGAGCTGGGGGGCGAGGATCGCGCCGATCGGGCCCGGGTAGGTCGAGCCGTAGGCGTGGCCGCCGGCGCGCTCGTAGACGGGGCAGACGTTCAGGCACGCGCTGCACCGGATGCAGCGCAGGGCCTGGCGGCCGACCGGGTCGGCCAGCGTGGCGGTGCGGCCGTTGTCGAGGAGGACGAGGTGGAAGGCCTGCGGCCCGTCGCCGGGGGTGACGCCGGTCCACAGCGACGTGTACGGGTTCATCCGCTCGCCGGTCGACGAGCGCGGCAGCAGCCGCAGCATGACGCCGAGGTCGTCGAAGCGCGGGAGCACCTTCTCGATGCCCATGACCGTGATGAGCGTGTGCGGCAGGGTCGTGCACATGCGGCCGTTGCCCTCGGACTCGACGACGCAGACGGCGCCGGTGTCGGCGCAGGCGAAGTTCGCCCCCGACACGCCGACCCCGACGCGCAGGAAGCGCTCGCGCAGGTGGCGGCGGGCGGCGGCGGTCAGCTCGGCCGGGTCGCTCGTCAGGCGGGGCTCGCCGAAGCGGTCGCGGAAGAGGTCGCGGATCTCGACGCGGTTGCGATGGATCGCCGGGACGAGGATGTGCGAGGGGCGGTCGCCGGCGAGCTGGACGATGAGCTCGGCCAGGTCGGTCTCGTGGGCGGTGATCCCCTCGGCGGCCAGCGCGGCGTTCAGGCCGATCTCGTCGGTGGCCATCGACTTGACCTTGATGACCTCGTCGCTGCCGGCCTCGCGCACGAGCCGGGCCACGATCGCGTTCGCCTCGGCGGCGTCGCGCGCCCAGTGGACCGTCCCCCCGGCCGCCGTGACGGACGCCTCCAGCCGCTCGAGGTGGACGTCGAGGCGGGCGAGCGCCTCGTCCTTGATCCGCGCGCCCGCCTCGCGCAGCGCCTCCCAGTCGTCGACCTCGGCGACGACCCGGGCGCGCTTGGCCCGGATCGTCGTCGTCGCCGTGCGCAGGTTGCGCCGCTGCTGGGCGTTGCGCAGCTCGACCGCCGCCGCCTGGGGGAAGGACGCGCTCATCGGGTGCTGGCCAGGATCTCGGCGAGGTGCATGGCCCGCACGCCGGCGCGCTGGCGCTCGAGCCCGCCGCCGATGTGCAGCAGGCACGACGAGTCGGCCGCCGCGCACACGTCGGCGCCGGTGTCGAGCACGCAGCGCACCTTGTCGGCCAGCATCGCCGCCGACGTGTCGGCGTTCTTGACCGCGAACGTGCCGCCGAAGCCGCAGCACGTCTCCGCCTCCGGCAGCTCAACGAGGTCGATGTCGCGCACCGCCCGCAGCAGCCGCAGCGGCCGGTCCGCGAGCCGCAGGCCGCGCAGGCCGTGGCAGGTCGGGTGGTAGGTGACGCGGTGGGGGAAGACGGCGCCGACGTCCTCGACGCCGAGGACGTCGACGAGGAACGTGGTGAGGTCGTGGACGCGCGGCGCGAGCTCGCGCACGCGCTCGGCGAGGTCGCGGTCGCCGGCCAGCTCGGCCAGGCGCGGGTACTGGTCGTGGACCATCCCGACGCACGAGGCCGACGGCGAGACGATCGCCTCGAACGACGGGTCGCCGAAGACGCGGACGAAGCGGCGGGCGAGCGGGACCGCCTCGAGCTGGTAGCCGGTGTTGGCGTGCATCTGCCCGCAGCAGGTCTGCTGCGGCGGGAAGACGACCTCGTGGCCGAGGCGCTCGAGCAGCTCGACGGTGGCGCGGGCGGCCTGCGGGGCGAACGTGTCGTTCACGCACGTGACGAAGAGGGCGACCCGCATGGCGGGATTGAACCACAGCCCGAGGCGATCGTTCATGATTGCGATCCCGTGGTTCACAACCGTGAACAGAAGCCGGCCGGCGCCGATCCGCCCGCCGCGGTGAAATCCGCCGACCGCGCGCTCGCCGTGCTCGAGCTGCTGGCCGGCAGCGAGCCGCTGCGCCTCGTCGACGTCGCCGCCGCGCTCGGGATGCCGCGCTCGTCGGCCTCGACGCTGCTGCGCACGATGGCGCGGCGCCGCTTCGTCGCCTACGACCCAGGCGGCCGCCGCTACCGGCTCGGCCCGCGGGTGCGCGAGCTGGCCCGCGCCGACGACGGCGCCGACGACCTCGTCGCCCTCGCGCAGCCGCTCATGGACCGGCTCGTCGACGTGACGGGCGAGACGGTGCAGCTCGCGCGGCTGGAGGGCGTCGAGAGCGTCTACCTGGCGATCAGCGAGTCGCCGCAGCCGATGAAGCTCGTCTCCGAGGTCGGCCGGCGCCTGCACGCCCACGCCACGGGGGTGGGCAAGGTGCTGCTCGCGCAGCTCGACGAGGCCGAGGCGGAGCGGCGGCTGCGGGCGGCGACGCTCCCACGGCTGACGCCGCGCACGATCGTCGACGTCGACGAGCTGCTGGCGCACCTGCGCGAGACGCGCGCCCGCGACTACGGGGCCGACGAGGAGGAGTACCTGCTCGGCTGCCGCTGCCTGGCGGTGCCGGTCCGCGACCCGGACGGCGAGGCGATCGCGGCGATGTGCGTGTCGATCCCGACGCCGCGCTACGACGAGGAGGTCGGCCGTCGCGCGCTCGCGGCGCTGCGCGCAGCCTGCGACGAGCTGACGCGGCGGCTGGCCGAGCGCCGGTGAGGCGCCCGCCGGGCGGCGCTCAGCCGGCGGCGGGCCCGCCAGCGTCGAGCTCGGCCCCGACCGCCCCGAGGTGGCGGCGCATCGCGTCGGCCGCGGCGGCGGCGTCGCCGACGCCGATCGCGCGCACGAGGTCGCCGAGGTCGCGCACCGCGCGGCGGCGCAGCGGCGCGCTGATCGCGGTGCGCTCGCGCGAGTAGCGCAGCAGGTCGGCGAGGTCGGCCAGGACGCGCAGCAGGATGCGGTTGCCGCCGGCCTCGGCGACGAGCTCGTGCAGACGCAGGTCGAGGGCGGCGAACGCGGCCGGGTCGTCGGCCGCGCCGTCGAGCCGGCCGGCGAGCCGCTCGAGCTCGGCGAGCTGCGCGTCGGTGCGGTGCCGGGCGGCGAGCTCGGCGGCGAGCGGCTCGAGGCGCGCGCGGACGGCGAGCAGCTCGGCGGGGTCGATCTCCGCGACGTAGGTCCCCGATCCCCGGCGGGCACGCAGGACGCCGAGGTCGACGAGCCGGCGGGTGGCCTCGCGCAGCGCGGGCCGGGAGATCCCCAGCTCGGCCGCGAGCTCGCGCTCGGGCGGCAGCCGGTCGCCGGGCCGCAGGTCGAGGCGCTCGAGCGCGTCCCGCAGGAGCGCGGCGGCGGCGGTGGTCGACGTCCTCACGATGTGCAAACGTACCGGCCCCCGACAGATTGGTCTGACCTATGCGCTTTGGACTCGTTCACCTCGACGGAGCGCCGGTGCCCGTGGCGTGGGCCGGCGACGAGCCGCGGCTCCTGCGCGAGCTCGCCGGCCGGGACGTCGGCGCGCTCGCCGCCCTCCCCGCCGACGAGCTCGAGGCGGCGGTCGCCCGCGGCGAGCCCGCCGGCGAGCTGCCCCCGCCGGCGGCCCCCCTGCGGCCCGGCAAGATCGTCGCGATCGGCCTCAACTACCTCGACCACGTCCGCGAGACCGGGATGGAGGCGCCGGAGCGCCCGCTCGTCTTCACGAAGTTCCCGTCGAGCGTCATCGGCCCCGGCGAGGCGATCGAGATCGACCCGGCGCTGACGCAGCGGGTCGACTGGGAGGTCGAGCTGGCCGTCGTCGTCGGCCGCCGCGCCCGGCGGCTGGACCCGGCGACCGCGCTCGACTGCGTCTTCGGCTACACCGTCGCCAACGACGTCTCCGCCCGCGACGTCCAGTTCTCCGACGGCCAGTGGGTGCGGGGCAAGAGCCTCGACACGTTCTGCCCGCTCGGCCCCGTCGTCGTCACCGGCGACGAGCTCGGCGACCCGCAGCGGCTCAGGCTGCGGACGATCGTCAACGGCGAGACGGTGCAGGACAGCTCGACCGCCGAGATGATCTTCGGCGTCGCCGAGCTGCTCGCCTTCTGCTCGGCCTCCTTCACGCTCGAGCCGGGCGACGTCCTGCTCACCGGCACCCCGTGGGGCTGCGGCGAGTTCATGGACCCGAAGCGCAGCCTGCAGCCCGGGGACGTCGTCGAGACCGAGGTCGAGGGCATCGGCCGGCTGCGCAACCCGGTCGTCGCGGCGCCCCCCCCCCGCGCCCCGCGCCCCCCCCCCCCAGGCCGGCGCAAGCCCCGCGGAGCC
>JADGIB010000244.1 GCA_019683665.1 Solirubrobacteraceae bacterium | reverse complement strand
CACCCGCCCCCGGGCGCCCCCCGCCCCCGCCCGGGCGGGGGGGCGCGCGGGGGGGGGGGGGGCGCCCGGCGTGGCGGCGCCGGGGACGATCGGGGCGAGCGGGTCGTCGGCGCTGCCCGGCGCGGCCGGCGCGGCCGCGCCGCCGTCGGCGCGCGCCTCGGGCAGCCGGTCCTCGCGCGCCCCGGCGCGCCGCCCGGCGTCGCCGGTCCGGCCCTTGCGCCCGCGCTTGGGCGGCGTCAGCCGCACGAGCGTGATCGCCGACTCGGCCGCGAGCTGGGCGACGATGCGCGCGTACGGGCGCCGGGCCGGCGCCTCGGCGCGCAGCAGGACCGACCAGCGTCCGGCCGCGCTCACCTCCGCGCTGCGCTCGCACCCCGACGCCTTGCACCCGCTGGTCACCCGCACGTAGGAGCCGGGCTGGGCCTGGCCGATCACGCGCACCTCGGCCACCAATCCCTCGGCGCCGCGCCGCGCGCGGACGGGCTCGTCGGCCGGCTCGTCGATCGTCAGGCCGACCGGCGGGATCCTCGCGCTCGTCGTCGCGGTGCTCGCCGGGTCCGCGCCGCACCCCGCCAGGAGCAGGCACAGGGCCCCGGCCTTGAGCAGGATGCGGGTGCGCATCGCGCGGGATGATGGCAGCGTCGGGCGCGGACCGAGCGGCGGACGGCCCGCTCAGCGCGCCGGCGGGAACGTCACGGTCGCGCGCAGCCCGCCCTCGGGCCGGGCCTGCAGCGCCACCGTCGCGCCGTGCGCGCGGGCCACGGCGTCGACCACGGACAGGCCCAGCCCGTACCCGGTGCCGTCGGCCGCCGCCCGCTCCGCCGCGCGGCGGAACGGCCGCAGCAGCTCGCCGACGTCGCCGTCGAGGCGCGGGCCGTCGTTGACCACGGTCAGCGCCGCGCCGGCCGCCCCGCCGTTCAGCGCGACCTCGACTGCGCCGCCCTCGACGTTGTGGCGCACCGCGTTCTCGACGAGGTTGGCGACGAGGTGGCGCAGCAGCACCGGGTCGCCGTCGACGGGCGCCGGCGCGCCGCGCACGTCGACGCGCAGCCCGCGCCCGTCCGCGGCCGGCGCGGTCTCGTCCAGCACGTCGCGCACGATCGCCCGCAGGTCGACGCGCTCGACGCGGTCCAGGCCGCGCTCGCCCATCGCCAGCGCCAGGAGCCGGTCGACGAGCGCCTCGCTGCGCGCCAGCGCCTTGCGCTGCGTGGCGACCATCGCGCGCACCTGCGCCGGGTCGTCGTAGCCGCCCGCCTCGCCGGTCACGTCGATCGAGGCGCGCATCACCGCCAGCGGCGTGCGCAGCTCGTGCGAGGCGTGCGACACGAACCGGCGCTGGCTCTCGAACGCCTCCTGGAGCGGGCGCAGCGCCCGCCCGGCCAGCACCCAGCCGAGCCCGACCGCCGCGATCGTGCTCGCGCCAAGCGCGAGCGCGAACCACAGGAGCACGCCGCCGATCGCGCGCGCCCGGTCGTCGTTGACGAGCCGCATGACGATCCGGTCCGCCTCGGGCGCGTCGAGCGCCGACGCGCCCGGCGGCGACGACGACCCCAGCGGCGGCAGCCGCTCCTGCGTCAGGAAGCGCGCGTCGCGCGGGCCGAGCTCGTGGCGCACGGCGGCGTAGCTCACGCCGAGGAGCACCGCGCCGAAGACGAAGAACAGCGAGGCGTACACGAGCGTCAGGCGCAGCCGCACGCCGCGAGGCGAGCCCGCCGCGGTCATGGCAGCCGGTAGCCGGCGCCGACGACCGTCTCGATCGGGTCCGGCTCGCCGAGCTTGCGGCGCAGGCGCATGACCGTCATCCGGACCGTGTTCGTGAACGGGTCGGCGTGCTCGTCCCACACCCGGCGCAGCAGCTCCTCGCCCGAGACGACCGCGCCGTCGGCGGCCATCAGCGTGCGCAGGACGCCGAACTCCTTCACGTTCAGCTCGACCGGCCGGCCGGCGCGCCGCACGCGCATGCGGCTCTCGTCGAGCTCCAGGTCGCCGCGGCGCAGGACCGGCGGGCGCACCGGGCCCGAGCGGCGCCCGAGCGCCTCGACGCGCGCGGCCAGCTCGGCGAACGCGAACGGCTTGGGCAGGTAGTCGTCGGCGCCGAGCGCCAGGCCCTCGACGCGGTCGCGGATCGTGCCCGACGCGGTCAGCATCAGGATCTTCGCGTCCACGCCCTCGGCTCGCAGCGTGCGGCACACCGTGTCGCCGTGGACGGCGGGTAGATCGCGGTCGAGCACGACGATCTCGTAGTCGGTGACGAGCGCCTTGCGCAGCGCCTCGGCGCCGTCGAGCGCGACGTCGGCGGCCAGGCCCCGACGGCGCAGGCCCCGCGCCACGAGGTCGGCGAGGTCGGGCTCGTCTTCGACGATCAGCACGCGCATGGCCCGCGGCCGAACGTAGCGACGCCCGCATAACGTCCGTGTCACATCGCGCGTCACACCGGCGTCACATGAGACGAGGGTGTTACGGGGCCGCGCCTACGTTCGCCGCCCATGAGCACCACGACGCTGTTCCACCACTCTGCGGCGGCCGGCCTCGCGGTCGCCGCGCTCGCGCTGACCGCCTGCGGCGGCGGATCCTCGACCACGCCGACGGCGGCGGGCGGCGGGGGCGCGTCCGCCGGCGACCCGGCCGCCCGCGACGAGGCGCTGCTCGCGTTCGCCCGCTGCATGCGGGAGAACGGCGTCGACATGCCCGACCCGCAGATCGACGGCGGGCGCGTGCGCATGATCATCCCCCCGGGCGGCGGCGATCGCGAGACCGTCGACCGCGCGCGGGCCGCGTGCGAGGAGCACCTGGAGGCCGCCGAGGCGCAGCGGCCCGCCGACGAGGAGCAGAAGCGGCGCGCGCTGGAGACCGCCCGCTGCCTGCGCGAGAAGGGCTACGACGTCCCCGACCCCACCGACGGCGGCATCCGCATCACGCCCGACAGCGGCATCGAGCCGGGCGACCCCGGCTTCGAGGCCGCGATGGACGAGTGCGCCCCCGAGAGGACGACGCGATGAGGTGGGCGCTGGCGACCACGCTGGCCGGCGCCGCCGTGCTGGCCGCCGGCTGCGTCTCGGGCGGCGAGCCCGAGGCCGCCGCCGCGCCCGACGGCACGACGACGGCCACCGTGCAGCGGCGGACGCTCGTCACGCGCGAGAACGTCGACGGCACGCTCGGCTACGCGGGCGCGCGGCCGCTGCTGCAGCGGCTCGGCGGCGACGGCGGGCCGGACGCGAGCGGGCCGACGATCACCTGGCTGCCGCGCGAGGGCAGCCACGCCGGGCGCGGCGACGCGCTGTACCGCGCCGACGGCGAGCCGGTGCGCCTCCTGTACGGGTCGACGCCCGCCTACCGCGACCTCGCGCCCGGGACCGAGGGCGCCGACGTCCGCCAGCTCGAGCGCAACCTGCGCGCGCTCGGCTACGACCCCGGCGCCGTCGACGGCACGTTCGACGCCGACACCGCCGCCGCGGTCCGCGCGTGGCAGGCCGACGCTGGCTGGACGCAGACCGGCGTCGTCCGGCTGGGCCAGGTCGCGTTCCTGCCGGGCCCGCGGCGCATCGGCGACGTGAAGGTCGCGACGGGCGACGTCGCCCCGCCCGGGACCGAGGTCATGACGACGACGTCGCGCGAGCAGGTCGTGCACGTGGACCTGCCCGCCGACGACCAGGACCTGGCCCGCCGGGCCGGCGACGTCACGGTCACGCTGCCCGGCGGGCGCACGGTCGACGGCCGGATCAGCCGCGTCGGCCGGGTGGCCGAGGCGCCCGCCGCCCAGCAGGGCGAGCCGGGCGGCGACGAGGAGCCGACGATCGACGTCACCGTCCGCCTCGCCGGCGACGCGGACACCGGCCGCCTCGACGGGGCGCCCGTCTCGGTCGGCCTGGCCGCCGAGGTCGGCCGCGACGTGCTCGCGGTCCCGGTCACCGCGCTGCTGGCGCTCCCCGGCGGCGGCTACGCGGTCGAGCGGCGCACGGCCGCGGGCACCGAGCGCGTGCCGGTGGAGCCGGGCCAGTTCGCCGACGGGCTGGTGGCGGTGCGCGGCGCGCTGCGCGCGGGCGACGAGGTGGTGGTCCCCGATGGTCTCTGAGCCCGTCCTGGAGCTGCGCGACGTGCGCAAGGCCTACCCCGGCCCGCTGGAGGTCCTGCACGGGATCTCGCTGACCGTCCGCGCCGGCGAGCTGCTGGCGATCGTCGGCCCGTCGGGCTCGGGGAAGTCGACGCTGCTGCACATCATGGGCACGCTGGACCGGCCCACGGCGGGCACGGTGCGGATCGCGGGGCGCGACGTGACCATGCTCGCCGACCCGCAGCTCGCCGGCCTGCGCGCGCGCCACATCGGCTTCGTCTTCCAGCAGTTCTTCCTCATCCCGGGCCTGACCGCCGTCGACAACGTCGGCCAGGGCCTGCTGTACGCCGGCGTCGCGCACCGCGAGCGGCGGGCGGCCGCGGCGCGCGCGCTGGAGCGCGTCGGGCTCGGCCACCGCCTGACGCACCGGCCCGACGAGCTGTCGGGCGGCGAGCGCCAGCGCGTCGCGATCGCGCGGGCGCTGCTCGCGCGCCCGGCGATCCTGCTGGCCGACGAGCCGACCGGCAACCTCGACACGGCCACGGGCGAGGGCATCTTCGACCTGCTCGGCGAGCTGAACCGCGACGGCACGACGATCGCGGTCATCACGCACGACCGCGAGCTGGCCGAGCGGCTGCCGCGCCGGGTCGAGATCCGCGACGGGCGGCTGGCGTCATGCGCGTGACCCCGTCGCGGCTGCGGCCCGCCGACGTGCTGCGCGTCGGCGCCTCCGGCCTGTCGTCGCGGCGCCTGCGCGCCGCGCTGTCGGCGCTGGGGATCGCGATCGGGATCGCCTCGATGGTCGCGGTGCTCGGCCTCAGCGAGTCCAGCCGCGCCGACCTCCTGGCCCAGCTCGACCGCCTCGGGACGAACCTGCTGACCGTGACGCCGGGGGAGTCGGTGTTCGGCGAGACCGCCGCGCTGCCCGACACCGCGCCGGTGGCGATCGGCCGCGTCGAGGGCGTCGCGGGGTCGGCGTCGGTCTCGCAGCTGGTCGGCGCGACGGTGCGGCGCACCGACCGCATCCCGGAGATCGAGACGCTCGGGATCTCGGTGGCCGCCGCCGACCTGGACGTGCCGCGAACGCTGGGCGCGACCATGCGAGCGGGCCGGTTCCTCGACGCCGCCACCGCGCGCTACCCGTGCGTCGTGCTGGGCGCGACGGCGGCGCGGCGGCTGGGCATCGCGAGGCCGGGCGTGAACGTCGTGATCGCCGGCCGCGCGTTCACGGTCGTCGGGATCCTCGAGCCGGTGGGGCTCGACCCGGCGCTGGACACGACCGCGCTGATCGGCCGGCCGGTCGCCGCGGAGCTCGGCAGCGACGGCGCGCCGACGACCGTCTACGTGCGCACCGACGGCGACGACGACGTCGCCGCGGTGCGCGAGCTGCTCGCGCCCACCGCCAACCCCGAGCACCCCGACGAGGTGGAGAT
>JADGIB010000243.1 GCA_019683665.1 Solirubrobacteraceae bacterium | reverse complement strand
CGCGGGTGGGGCGGGGGCGCCGGGCGCCCGCGCCCGGCGCCGGGGGGGGGGGGCGGCGACCCGGTCGGCGACCGCCTGGACGTCGCCGGCGACCCGGTCGAGGCGGCCGACCCCGAACCAGACCGCGACCGCGGCGAGCGCGGCCACCGCCGCGGCGGCCGCCGCCGGCCCCCGGGCCCGCGCGGCGCGCACGAGCGCGACGAGGCCGACCGCGCCGGCGACGCTCCACAGCGCCGCCGCCGGCACCTGGAAGCGGTCGAGCCCCGGGTAGCCGAGCAGGTCCATCGCCGCGACGGTCAGCGACCACGCCGCCGCGACCCCCACCGGCAGCAGCAGCTCGCGGTCGCGGGACCGCCAGCCGGCGACGGCCGTGACCGCCACCCCCGCCCACGCGGGCGCGAACGGCACCGCGACGCCGAGGGGCGAGCCGGGCGGCTGGCGGCTCGCGCGGGCCCGGTCGGAGCCCGCCAGCGGGTCGCCGGAGCCGATCCACTCGCCCCCGATCCACAGGACGGCGACGAGCGCGCCCGCCGCCGCGACCGCCCAGCGCAGGTCCGGCCGCGCCCGCCAGGCCCAGGCGCCGGCGACGGCGAGCAGCGGCCACGCCTCCGGGCGCAGCAGCGCCGCGCCGGTGAGCGCCAGCAGGGTCCAGCCGTGCCGCTCGTCGAGGGCGGCGAGGACGGCCCCGAGCAGGAGCGCGACGACGACCGGCTCGCTGTAGCCCTCGGCTGCGTAGCGCGGCCACCCGGCCAGGAGGACGAGCAGGATGACGGCCAGCAGCCCGGCCGGCCACCCGCCGCGGCGGGCGGCGAGCGCCCACGCGAGCACGGCCGCGCCCAGCGCCGCGGCGCGCTCCACGATCAGCCACGCCGCCGCGGGGGACCCGCCGAGCAGGGCGACCGGGGCGCCCACCAGCGGCGGCAGCGGCTTCCACCCGCTGAGCCCGGTCGTGTCGAGCGTGCCGTCCGCCAGCTCGCGCGCCCACAGCGACCACGACCACGCGTCGTAGATGAGCGCGTGCGGGGCCAGCAGGGACAGCGCCGCCACCAGGACGCAGGCGCCGGCGGCCACCCACCCGGCGCCGACCACGCGGCGACCGGAGGCGACGACTGCCATAGGGTCAATGCTATGCGCCGGCCCGAGCTGCCCTGCGTCCTGCTGGCGGCCGCGATCGGCGCGGCCTACCTGGCCTTCGCGCCGGGCGGGGCCGACCTCGTCGCGGCCGCCTTCCGCAGCGACCTGTTCGCCCGCCACGGCTTCGTCGTCGTCAACGAGGCGTGGTACGGCGGCCATCACGTCCCGGCCTACTCGCTCCTCGGCCCGGCGCTGATGGCCTGGGTCGGGCCGCGCGTCGCGGCCACCGTCGCCGTCGTCGTCGCCTCCGGCCTGTTCGCCGCCCTCCTGGCGCGGACGGTGCCGCGGCGGCCGACGCTCCCGGCCGGGCTGTGGTTCGCCGCCGGCGCCGGGGCGATGCTCTTCACCGACCGGATCGCGTTCCTCACCGGGCTGCCGTTCGCGCTCGGCGCGCTGCTGGCCCTCGCCCACGAGCGCCGCGCCCTCGCGCTCGCCCTCGCCGTGGTCACCCCGCTCGTCAGCCCGGTCGACGGCGCGTTCCTGGCCCTGGCCGCCGTCGCGTGGGGGATCGCGGCCCGCCGCCCGCTCGGGATCGGCATCGCCGTCGCCGCGCTCGCCCCCGTCGCCGTCCTCAACGCGCTCTTCCCCGAGGGCGGCGACTTCCCGCTGCCGGCGACCGTCTACTGGCCGGCGCTCGCCGCGCTGGCGATCGTCTGGTGGGCCGCCGCCGACCCGCAGCTGCGCGTCGTGCGCGTCGGGGCCGCGCTCTACGCGGCGGCGCTCACGCTCTGCTTCCTCGTCCCGAACGCGGCCGGGGCGAACGTCACCCGCCTGGCCGCGCTGACCGCCGGGCCGGTCCTCGCGCTCGCCCTCTGGGACCGCCGCCGCGCGCTGCTGGCGCTGCTCGCGCTGCCGATGGCGTACTGGACGCTGCTGCCGGCGGCGACGTCGGTGTCGCGCGCGGCCGGGGACCCGTCCCGCCACGCCGCCTACTACGACGGGCTGCTCGCCGAACTCGAGCGCATCGAGGCGCGCGAGGGTCCGATCCGGGTCGAGATCCCGTTCACCCAGGACCACTGGGAGGCGCACTACGTCGCCGAGCGGGTCCCGATCGCCCGCGGCTGGCTGCGCCAGCTCGACCGCGACGTCAACGGGATCTTCTACGGGCGCCCGCGCCTGAACCCCGGCAACTACACGGCCTGGCTGCGCGACAACGCGATCGCCTACGTCGCGATCCCCGACGTCCGCCTCGACGGGTCGGCGGCGACCGAGTCGCGGGTCCTCGCCGCCGGGCTGCCCGCGCTGCGCGAGGTGTGGCACGACGACCACTGGCGCCTGTACCGGGTCGAGGGCGCCCGGCCGCTCGGCGTCACCGCCCTGGGCCCGGACGGGTTCGCCGTGCGCGCGACCCCCGGGCACCTGACCGTCGACACGCGCGTGCGCTTCAGCCCGCACTGGGCGGTCGTGGCCGGCGACGGCTGTGTGTCGCGGGCCCCGGGCGGCTGGACGCGCGTGCGCGCGCGACGGCCGGGCGAGCTGCGCGTCGGGGTGCGGCTCGCCCCGCTGCGGGCGGCCCTGGGCCGCACCGGCGAGCGCTGCTCGTGACCGCCGGAACGGTGCGGTCTCCCGCACCGAGCCGGGCGATCCCGCCGGGTAAGATCGGTCGACCATGGCAGCGGGTCGCTTGAGGTCGCTCGTGACACGGGCCACGCCCCACGGGCCCGTCGACCTCGTGCGCCAGATCCTCCTGTTCGGGATCGCCTACTACGTCTACCGGCTGACCCGGGGGGCGATCGACGGCAACCCCTCGATCGCGTTCGAGAACGCCCGCCGCATCATCGACGTCGAGCGCACGCTGCACGTCTTCATCGAGCCGAGCGTGCAGCACTGGGCGTCCGGGTGGAGCTTCGTCACCGACGCGGCCGCGTGGATCTACATCAACGCGCAGACCTCGGTGACGCTCGGCGCGCTCGCCTGGCTGTACCTGTTCCGCAACGAGTCGTTCTACTTCGTGCGCAACATGTTCGGCATCGCGTTCGCGATCGCCCTCATCGGCTACGTCGTCTACCCGACCGCGCCGCCGCGCTTCATGCCCGAGTGGGGCTTCCAGGACACGGTCTCGGAGTACACGGGCGTCCCGCAGGACAGCGTCGCCGTCAACGCGCTCTTCAACCCGTACGCCGCGGTGCCGTCGATGCACGTCGGCTTCGCGCTCATGATCGGCTGGCCGCTGGCCCGGCTCGTCCGCTGGCGGCCGCTGAAGGCCTTCTGGCTCGCCTACCCGTTCCTCGTCACGTTCGTCATCGTCGTGACGGCCAACCACTTCCTCGCCGACGCGTTCCTCGGCGCGCTCACCGCCGCCGCGGGGGCGTACGGCGCCGCCTGGATGGCGCGCGTGCGCCCGGAGGCCTGGCGGTTCATGCCGCAGGAGGCGCGCGCGACGGCGTAGCCTGGGCGCGATGAACGCAGAACGCCAGCCCGTCCGGGAACGGCTCGTCGCGCGCTCCGCCCAGCAGCGGGAGATCGTGCGCACCCGTCTGATCGAGTCGCGCCTGACCCCGAACGCGATCTCGCTCACCGGCCTCGTGCTGAACGTCGTCGCGGCCGTGCTCGTCCTCGAGCACCTGTTCTTCCTCGCCGGGATCGCGTTCATCGTCGGCTCGGTCTGCGACACGCTCGACGGGCGCTACTCGCGGATGAGCGGCAAGGGGACGCCGTTCGGGGCGTTCCTCGACTCGACGCTCGACCGCATCGAGGAGGGCATCGTCCTCGCCGCGGTCTGCGTCGTCTTCGCCGAGGAGGGCCGCGAGTGGGCGGCGGGCGCGGTCGTCGTCGCCGTCCTCGCGTCGCTGATGGTGTCCTACACGCGCGCGCGGGCCGAGGCGCTCGGCGTCGAGTGCAAGGTCGGCCTGGCCACGCGCGCGGTCCGGGTCGTCATCCTCTCGATCGGCCTGGTGTTCGCCAAGGGCGCTTCGCTAGGGTCATTCGAGCTCCTAGAGCCGGCCGTGTACGTCCTCGCGGCGCTCTCGGTCGTCACCGTCTTTCAGCGGATCTTCCACGTGCGCGCCGCACTCAACGCCCCGACGGGGACGTAACGCCGCCGCGCACGGGGGGTACTCATCCCAGCTACGAAAAGCCCCAGGAGGGTGTCAATTTGAGCACGACCAGCAACGGCGCCAGTCGCTACCAGTCCAGCAAGGTCCGGGTGGCGATCATCGGCGTCGGGAATTGCGCCTCGGCCTTCGTGCAGGGGGTGTACTACTACAAGGACGCTGACCCCAACGAGCGGGTCCCGGGCCTGATGCATGTCGACCTCGGCGGCTACCACGTCGGCGACATCGAGTTCACGTGCGCGTTTGACATCAACGCCACCAAGGTCGGCAAGGACCTCGGCGAGGCGATCTGGGCCGAGCCGAACAACACGATCAAGTTCTGCGACGACGTCCCGGAGAAGATCGGGGCGCCGGTGTACCGCGGCATGACCCACGACGGCGTCGGCCGCTACCTCGCGGAGAAGATCGAGAAGGCCCCGGGGCCGACCGACGACATCGTGCAGATCCTCAAGGACACGCACACCGACGTCGTCGTCTCCTACCTGCCCGTCGGCTCCGAGCAGGCGACGAAGTGGTACGTCGAGCAGGTGCTCGAGGCGGGCTGCGCGTTCGTCAACTGCATCCCGTCCTTCATCGCCTCCCAGGACTACTGGAACGAGCGCTTCAAGAAGGCGGGCCTGCCGATCATCGGCGACGACATCAAGTCGCAGGTCGGCGCGACGATCACGCACCGCGCGCTCGCGCGCCTGTTCCACGACCGCGGCGTCGAGATGCAGCGCACCTCGCAGCTGAACGTCGGCGGCAACATGGACTTCTACAACATGCTCGAGCGCGACCGCCTCGAGTCGAAGAAGATCTCCAAGACGCAGGCGGTCACGTCGATCATGGGCCATGAGCTGCCCGCCGACGACGTGTACATCGGGCCGTCGGACTACATCCCGTGGCTCACCGACCGCAAGTGGGCGCACATCCGCCTGGAGGGCAAGGCCTTCGGCGACGTGCCGCTCAACGTCGAGCTGAAGCTCGAGGTGTGGGACTCGCCCAACTCGGCCGGCATCGTCATCGACGCCGTCCGCTTCTGCAAGCTGGCCCTCAACCACGGCGTGTCCGGCCAGCTCGACGGGCCGAGCTCGTACCTCATGAAGTCGCCGATGAACCAGCGCCCGGACCACGAGGCGCGCCGCCTCAGCGAGGAGTTCATCGAGAAGTACAAGGGCCTGCCCGGCACGAAGCCGGTGGGCGCCCCGGCGATCAAGCCGGCGGGCGCCGAGGCGTAGGCCCCCGCGCACGGACGCGGGCCCCCCCCCCCCCCACACACGCGGGCGGGCACCCCCCACACAAACGCCCACGACAGAGAA
>JADGIB010000242.1 GCA_019683665.1 Solirubrobacteraceae bacterium | reverse complement strand
CGCGGGCGGCGGCGGCCCGGCCGCGCACCTCGAGGCGGCCGGCATCCCGCGCGTGCGCGGCGCGACGGTCGTGCGCGCCGCGGGCCGCGACCGGGTCGAGCGGGCCGTCCTGGCCGCGGTCGGGCCCGACGGCCGCGCGACCGGCCCGGTCGAGGACGTCGCCTGCGACCTGCTCGCCGTCTCCGGCGGCCTGCAGCCGGCGCTGTCGCTGCTGCTGCAGGCCGGCGGGCGCGCCGCCTACGACGAGCGGGCCGCGGCCTTCGCCGTCGCCGACGTCCCGGCCGGGGTCGAGGTCGCGGGCGCGCTCGCCGGGGAGGGCCTCGGCGCCCCGGCGGCGACGCCGCCGGCCTGCGCGACCGACGGCCGCAAGGGGAAGGCGTTCGTCGACCTCGACGAGGACGTCACGGTCAAGGACGTCGAGCACGCGGTCGCCGAGGGCTTCGACTCGCTCGAGCTGTCGAAGCGCTACACGACGGTGACGATGGGCCCGTCGCAGGGCCGCTTCTCGCAGCTCCCGTCCGCCCGCGTCGTCGCCCGCGCCACCGGCCTCGACCTCGAGGCGGTCGGGCTGACGACCGCCCGCCCGCCGTGGACGACCGTCCCGCTCGGCGCGCTCGCCGGGCGGCCGGCCGAGGCCGCGAAGCGCTCGCCGCTGCACGCCCGCCACCGCCGGCTGGGCGCGAACGTCCGCTGGGCCGGCGACTGGCGGCGCGCCTACGACTACGGCGACCCGGAGGGGGAGGCGCTCGCCGTCCAGTCCTCGGCTGGCGTCATCGACGTCTCGACGCTCGGCAAGCTCCTCGTCCGCGGCCCCGGTGCCGGGGAGCTGCTCGACCGCCTGTACCCGAACCGGATGTCGACGCTGGCGCCCGGCCGCGTGCGCTACGGCGTCATGACGTCGGAGGCCGGCCGGATCGTCGACGACGGGACCGTCTGCCGCCTCGACGACGAGACGTTCTACGTCACGACGACGACCGGCGGCGCCGCCGCGGTCGAGCAGGCGATCGGCTGGTGGCAGGCGACCTGGGGCCTCGACGCGCGCGTGACCGACCTGACCCAGGGCGTCGCGGCGATGAACCTCGCCGGGCCGCGCGCGCGGGAGATCCTGTCGGGGCTCACCGGCCTCGACTGCTCCAACGACGCGCTCGGCTACCTCGACGCCCGCCACGCGACGGTCGCCGGGGTCCCGGCCCTGATCCTGCGCATCGGCTTCGTCGGCGAGGTCGGCTACGAGCTGCACTGCCCGGCCGCCCAGGCGGGCGTCCTGTGGGACGCGCTCGTCGCCGCCGGCGCCCGCCCGTTCGGGCTGGAGCCGCAGCGGATCCTGCGCCTGCAGAAGCTCCACGTCATCGTCGGACAGGACACCGACTCGGAGACGACGCCGGTGAACGCCGGGCTCGGCGCGCTCGTCAAGCTCGACAAGCCGCAGGACTTCGTCGGGCGCTGGGCGCTCGAGCACGCCGCGCGGCAGGAGCCCGAGACGGTGCTGGTCGGCTTCAGCACCCCGGGCGGTGAGCTGCCGACCGAGGGCGCGGTCGTCCTCCACGACGGCGCCGCCGCCGGGCAGGTGACGAGCGCGCGGCGCTCGCCGAGGCTGCAGCGGACGATCGGCCTGGCCTGGGTGCCGGCCGAGCTGGCGCGCGACGGCGCCGCGATCTCGATCTCCGACGCCGGGCGCACGATCGCCGCGACGGTGACGACGCGCCCCTTCTACGACCCCGACGGCGAGGTGCTGCGCACGTGAGCGTGCTCGACTTCCTGACCCCCGCGACCGGCCCGGACGCGCCGGTCGCCGAGGGCCCGCTGGCGGCCGCGCTCGCGGCGGCCGGCGCGACGTTCGCGATCCGCGACGGCTGGCGCGTCCCCGTCCACCTCGGCGACGCCGAGGCCGAGGCGCGGGCGGCGCGGGACGCGGTCGCGTGGGCCGACGTCTCCCACCTGCGCAAGCTCGAGCTCCACGGGCCGCACGGCCTCGAGCTCGGCGCCGCGGCCCGCCGCGACGACGGCTGGCTGCTGCCGCTGACCCCGACCCGGGCGCTCGCGGTGGGGGAGACGGCGCCCGCCCCGCCGCCCGGCCTCGACGCCGTCGACGTGACGACCCAGCACGCGGCGATCGCGGTCGCCGGCCCGGCGACGCGCGAGACGCTCGCGCGGTTCTGCGCGCTCGACCTGCGCCCGGCCGTCGCGCCGCCCGGGTCGGTGCGGCCCGGGTCGATCGCCCGCACCCCGGGGATCGTCGTCGTCGAGGCGCCCGACCGGCTCCTGCTGCTCGTCGGCGCCGCCGTCGCCCTCCACGTGTGGGCGGTCCTCGGCGACGCCGGCACGCACCTCGGCGGGCGGGCCGCCGGGGTGGACGCCCTCGCCGGCGCGGAGGTAGCCGCCCATGCGTGACCTCCTGCGCAGGCGGCGGATGTGGCGCCGGCGGCCCGAGCTGAAGCCGCGCTACGACGTCGTCATCCTCGGAGGCGGCTCGCACGGCCTGGCCACCGCGTACTACCTGCGCCGGCTCGGGATCACCGACGTCGCGGTCCTCGAGAAGAGCTACATCGGGTCCGGCGCCGCCGGGCGCAACACGACGATCCTGCGCTCGAACTACAAGACGCCCGAGGGCGCGCGCTTCTACGACGCGTCGGTGAAGCTGTACGAGGGGCTCGGCGCCGAGCTCGGCTACAACCTCCTCTTCAGCCAGTGCGGGCACCTGACGCTCGCCCACAGCGACCGGGCGATGTTCGTCATGGCCAACCGCGCGGAGGTCAACCGCCTGCAGGGCATCGACAGCCGCCTGATCGGCCCCGACGAGATCCGCGAGCTCGTGCCGACGATGTACGTCGGGCCGGACACGACGTATCCGATCCACGGCGCCCTCTACCACCCGCCGGGCGGGATCATCCGCCACGACGCGGTCGTGTGGGCGTTCGCGCGCGGCGCCGACGAGGGCGGCGCCGAGATCCACCCGTACACCGAGGTGACCGGGATGGAGCGCGAGGGCGACCGGATCGTCGCCGTGCAGACGAACCGCGGCCGGGTCGCGGCCGGCGTCGTCGTCAACTGCACCGCGGGCTGGTCGACGCTGCTGTGCGACATGGCCGGGGTGCGGCTGCCGATCACGACGCACGTCCTGCAGGCGTGCGTGACCGAGCCGGTCAAGCCGTTCCTCGACGTCGTCATCGTCAGCTCGCAGATGCACGTCTACCTGTCGCAGTCCGACCGCGGCGAGTTCGTCATGGGCTCGGAGATCGAGCCGTGGACGACGTACCGGACGCGCAACACGCTGAACTTCCTGCAGGACCTCGCGCGCCACGCGCTGGAGCTGTTCCCGCAGCTCGAGCACGCGCGGCTGCTGCGGGCGTGGGCGGGCCTGTGCGACCTGACCCCCGACTACAGCCCGATCCTGGGCCGCACCGAGCTGGAGAACTTCCACGTCTCGGCCGGGTGGGGGACCTACGGGTTCAAGGCGGCGCCGATCGTCGGCAGGACGATGGCCGAGCTCGTCGCCACCGGGTGCACGCCCGACCTCATCGCCCCGTTCTCGCTCGAGCGCTTCTACGAGGACCGGCTCGTCTCCGAGCTGGCCGCGGCGGCCGTCAGCCACTGAGCGGCGGCCCCCGGGGCGGGCCGCGGGCGGGGCTCGGGAGGCGGCGCCCGCGCCCCGCCGGCGGGCCGCGCCGGGCGGCGCGCCGCGCGCCCCTGGCCACCCCGCCTATCCGGAGGGCAGGTTTGCCCTCACCCTTCGGCCAGTTTCAGGTTTCCTGATGCTGCTCGGCCGTGTAGCGTCGGCTCCGAGTCGTCGAAGACGGCACCCGGGACCGGAGGCAGACAGGAGAGGAGAGGTCTGGGAATGCAGCGTCGCTGTGAGCGGCCGAGCCACCCGCGCCGGCCTCGCACCTCCCGGCTGCTCGCGCGTGCCGCGGCGTCCACCGTCGCGCGCGCGTCGAGGGAGGGGCCCTCGGTCCGGGGCGAACGTACCGGCCGTGCAATGGAGAGGTAGATGGCGAAGAACCTGCAGGAGATCCTGGACGCCACCGACAACGTCGTCGAGCTGCTGCGCAACTCGCAGCTCGGCGCCTACGTGTACCCGGTCGTCCCGTACGAGTTCAGCAACTGGCGCCGCGAGCAGAAGGCCTGGCGCGAGACGTGCGTCCTGTTCGACCAGACGCACCACATGGTGAACCTCTACCTGCGCGGGCCGGGGGCGATCGACCTCATCACGCGGACGGCGATCAACAGCACGGCCAACTTCCCGGTCGACATGGCCAAGCAGTACGTGCCGGTCACCCCGGCCGGCCACGTGATCGGCGACGGCATCCTCTTCCACCTCGAGGAGGAGGAGTTCTGCTTCGTCGGCCGCGCCCCGGCGGCGAACTGGCTGCAGTTCCACGCCGAGACCGGCGGCTTCGACGTCGAGGTCGAGAAGGACGACCGCTCGCCGATGCGCCCGATGGGCAAGGCGGTGACCCGCTCGGTCTGGCGCTTCCAGATCCAGGGCCCGAACGCCTGGCAGGTCATCGAGAAGCTCAACGGCGGCCCGCTGCCCGAGGTCAAGTTCTTCCGCATGGGCCGGATGAAGATCGCCGGCCAGGAGGTCCGCACGCTGCGCCACGGCATGGCGGGCGCGCCCGGCCTCGAGCTGTGGGGCCCGTACGAGGACTACTTCCGCATCCGCGAGGCGATCCTCGAGGCGGGCGAGGAGTTCGGCATCGAGCCGGTCGGCTCGCGCGCGTACGCGTCGAACACGCTGGAGTCCGGCTGGATCCCGTCGCCGCTGCCCGCGATCTACACCGGCGAGGAGCTGCGCCCGTACCGCGAGTGGCTCGGCGCCGACAGCTACGAGGCGACGAACTCGATCGCCGGCAGCTTCGTCTCCGACAACATCGAGGACTACTACCTCAACCCCTGGGAGCTCGGCTACGGCAGCTTCGTGAAGTTCGACCACGACTTCATCGGCCGCGAGGCGCTCGAGAAGATCAACCCCGCCGAGCAGCGCAAGAAGGTCACGTTCGCCTGGAACAGCGAGGACCTCGCCGACGTCCTCAGCTCGATCCTCGAGCCCGAGGGCGAGAGCTACCAGTTCTTCGACGTGCCGATCGCCAACTACGGCTCGACGAGCTTCGACTCGGTCGTCGACGCGGACGGCACGGTCGTCGGCGCCTCGATGTTCTCCGGCTACAGCGCGAACGAGCGGCGCGGCCTGTCGCTCGGCATCGTCGCCCCGGAGGTCGAGCACGGCACCGAGCTCACGCTCATCTGGGGCGAGCCGAACGGCGGCACGAGCAAGCCGGTCGTGCAGCCCCACAAGCAGAAGGAGATCCGCGTGATCGTCAGCCCCGTCCCGTACTCGGAGGTGGCTCGCCTGGAGTACGCGGGCGGCTGGCGCACCCGCGGGCAGGCCTGAGGTCTCTCCCGCCTCGACCCGTCCCCGAGCGACGGATCGCGGGGGGGGGGGGGCCCCCCCGCGGGCGGGCCCCCCCCCCGCCGGGCGCCCCCCCCCCCCCCCCCG